>CAYNMQ010000027.1:0-13663 GCA_964398245.1 uncultured Spirochaetales bacterium
GCCGAAACGGTCATGACCGCGACACCGGCGGCGGGCAGAACGACCGGCGTCCCTTCGATCATCTTGTGGACCGCTTCGTAGACGATAAGGCCGGCAGCGCCGAAGATGAGAAGCGCCTCGACGAAGCCGGAGATGCCTTCGACCTTCCCGTGACCGTAGGGGTGATCGGCGTCGGGTGGTTGTTCGGATAGGCGGACGCTAAAGAAGGCGATGATCGCGGCGATGAGGTCGAACAGAGAGTGGATGGCCTCCGAGAGGATGCTCACCGACCCGGTGACGATACCGGTGATGAGTTTGAGGACGATGAGCACCGTGTTCGAAATGACCGAGAGGCGTGCGGTGGTGGTTTTCACGCTCATGACAGAGACCGCTACTTCGTATACACGGCGCTCGTCATCGCGGGAACCGAAACGGTGACGGTACCGCCGGAGACGGTGGCGGTTGCGCCGCTTATTGCATCCGTCAGGGCGCCGGTGAGTGAGGTGGCGAGTTGCCGCTGGATCGTTTGGTTCGAGCGGTTGAGTATCACGAGCACCTCGTCGGTACCCTTCTTCATGCGATATGCCCATACCTCGCCCTCTTTGATAAGTGTCGTGCGGGTGCCAGTGCGAAGCGCCGGGTGATTCTCGCGCACCGTGCCGAGTTTCCTCAGGTGGGCGATCGTCGCTTGCTGTTCCGCCGAGAGCGCCGAACCGAAGATCATCATCCGTCGGTTATCGGGGTCTCCACCGCCTTCCATACCGATATCGTCGCCTTGGTAGATGAGCGGTATCCCCGGCGAGGTCATGAGGAAGGTTTGCGCCATGCGGAGCCGTTTGTAGGCATCGGCGGTATTCCCACCGGCAAAGGTGAGCGCGCGCTGTACATCGTGGTTGCCGAGGAAGTTCGACATGATGGCGCCGCTCCAGCGGTCGGTGTAGTAGGGGTCGTTTGCGGCGACGAAGTCGGCGAGTTCGTTGAGGGCGCGGCTGTGCTGGAGAAGGATGTCGCGCACTTGGAAGTAGAGGGGGAAGTCGAACTGGCCGTCAAGTTTGTCGGCGCCGACATATTCGGCGATCTTGTTCTTGTCGCCGTCGAAGGTCTCACCGACCATATAAAAGGGTATGCCGGTGGTGACGACATCCTGCTGAATGCGTGCCCTCATGCCGGTGGTGAAGGCCATGACCATGTGCTTGACGGCATCCATGCGGAAGCCGTCGAAGTCGTACTCCTGCACGAGCCATACCGCATGGTCGAGCACGAGGTCGAGAAGTTCCTCATTGCGGTAATCGAAGTCGGGAAGGTAATCGGTGAACCAGCATTCGATCGGGGCGTCCCATCCGCAGTTGTAGCCGCCCGTCTGGTTGACCGGCTTCCCGGCGGGCGCCATGTTGAACCAGCCGTCGTTCTTGTGGAGCGCCCAGAGCGGGCTGTCGAGATGGACATGGTTGCCGACGAAGTCAACGAGGATGCGGATCCCTTTCGCATGCGCCTTGCGAACGAGTTCCCGCAGTTCCGCTTCGGTGCCGAAGTGGTCTTCGAGCGGAGAAGAAAGGCCCGGAAGCGGGTTCTCATGGGTCCACCCCGTTGCGATCGGCCAGTAAGAGTGGTAGGCGCTATAAAAATAGTTGTCGTTCATCCCCAATCCGGAAGACTCGGTGTTTTTCACCGGCGACGATATCCAGAGCGCGTTCACACCGAGCGCGTCGAAATAGCCCTCGTCGAGTTTCGCGATGATGCCGGCGTAGTCACCGCCCATCCAGTTGCGGATCGGCTCGACGCCGGCGACGGGGTTGTCGTTTGAAAGGTCGCCGTTGAGGAAGCGGTCGTTCATGATCTGGTAGAGGAATGCGTCGCGCCAATCGAAGGGCGTCGTCTCGACCCAGAGCGGGACATAGAGCGTGTTGAGCCGCTCGTTCTTGGTGTTCCGGCACCGGAAGAGGTAGGAGTATTTTCCCTTCTGGGTGATGCCGCTTTTACTGATGGAAATGGTGTTCTCGCTGGTATCGTAGGTGAGCGTCGCGGTGATGTCGGCGCCGTTGAGGGTGACGACGCTCTTCGAGAGGTCGAGGTCGTCGGTGCCGATGTAGCGCACGGTAAATGAAAAAGAATCGGTGGTGATGGTCGGCATGCCGTCGAGGATGAGAACGCCCGCCGCATTGACGCAGTGGTGGGTGATGAGGTCGCACTCTTCGTTCTCCGCACAGTCGCTCTTTGTGTTGCACCGCCCCGGGAGCGGATCGCAGGTGTCCACCGCACAGGTCTCCCATTCGGCGCACGCAGTGCCGCCGCAGTTCTCGCCGTTGCCCGAAATCGTCGCGATGCCGGGGTTTATGGCGGCAGAGGTCACCTTGCCGTTGAGATCGCAGTAGTACCAACCCTTGCCGCCGTTGAGCGAGTAGCGGTAGAGGTACTTGAACACGCCGGTCTTGGTGGTGGGGAAATCGGCCATGTACTCGTGGTTGTTCCCGTAGGAACCGGCGCCGGTGATGTTGAAGTCGGCGTCTGCCCAGACGAAATCGGTCTGGATAACGGGGTAGGTGAGCGTTTTTGTCGTGTAGCCGAGTTGCGCGATGACCGAACTGTTCTGCGGTTTTCCGCCGTCGGTGATGCCGGGGATGTAGAGTTGGCTGTAGGTGCGCGTCGGGGCGTCACCGACCGTTGCCTCGATCGCCGGCGGCCACTGCAGGTTGCACCAGTTGACCGGCGTGCCGGTGTCGGCGACGCAGGAGAGTCCTTCGACCATGAACCCGTCGGGACAGTTGCAGAGTGGTGTGATGCCGCCCACCGAGCAGATGCCACCGTTGCCGCACTGGACCGTGAGGCACGGATCGGCGATGCAGGTGTGGTTCGCCGTGTCGCAGATCTGCTGGGCCGCGCAGTCGGTCGTCTTGTCACAGCGTCCCGGCTTGAGCACGCAGTCGCCGCTTTGGCACTCCTTCCATTCGTCGCAGGTGACGCCGGCGCACGGATCGGTCACCGTATCGTCGTCGGGAACGAGCGAATCATCATCGGGCGTTCCGTCGGCGACGCAGGAAAGGCCGACCGCGTGGTAGCCATCATCGCAGTCGCAAAAGACCTCGTCGCCGTAACCGTAGCCGCTCTTGCACTCGCCGTGCCCTGAACAGTCAACCCCCTCGCAGGGGTCGTGCCAGACGCAGGCGTGGTTTTCACACTCCTCGTTGGGACCGCAGTCCTCTTTGGTGTTGCACTTGCCGGGGAGCGGATCGCATGCGCCATTCACGCAGGTCTCCCACTCGTCGCAGGTTACCCCCTCGCACGGGTCGGTGTCGGCGATACATTCAAGGAGGCCGTTAGGGTGGTATCCCTCGTCACAGACACAGACGGCGCGACCGCTCGAGTCGTCGCAGGTGCCGTGGCCGGAACAGTCAACGCCGGCACAGGGACCGCTTGCGGAGCGTTTTTCGCACGAGAGTCCCGCGATCGAGAGAACAAACAGCATAGCCACGAGCGTTCGGCACATAGGAAGACCTCCTCGTTGAGGGTGAACGCTTCATTGTCGCCCAAACAGGGAAGAGAGTCAAGAGTGTCGAGGATGAGTTCGCGGTCTTTTTCGGGATCGGTGGGAGTGGTTCTGCGAGCTTAGTCCGGACAGACGGTATAGGTCGAGTCGGTCACATCGAGGATCGCATCGGTATCGGTGTCGATGTCGCAGGTTTGGCCCTCGGAAAAGATGGTGTGTTCGAGGGTAAGCGTGGCGCCTCCGTCGAGCCACACTTGGCCGTAGCCCCCCGAGCCGCCGTGCATGATGTCGACATAGGAGAAGCGGTTGCTCGAACTGCTGGTGTTGTAGATGCCGATGTAGTTCCAGTCGCCGGCGGCGGGAGAGGTCTTCGAGCTCTTGACGGTGATGCGCTTGTCGGCGGTGCCGTCGAGTATCAACGCTCCGTTGTCCGATACATCGATGATCTCGTTGGGCATGATGAGAAGGGTCGTCCCCGCCTCGATGGTGACCTCCGCCTTGAAATTCAGTCCTTCGAGTTCATAGGGGATACCGAGGTTCTTCCAAAGCCCTCCGACCGTGGGATTGCTGCCGTTGACATGGACGCGATCCTTGCCGGCGGCGAGATTGGCGGTGGTGATCGGCGAGAGCGAGGGGACCACATTGCCGGGGACAATGATCGGATACCCCGAGATGTTGCTGAAGGAGTTCCCGGTGAAGCTCTTCAGGTCGATATCCTCCATCTCTATGCCGGGGCCGGTGATGTCGCTGAAGGTGCAGTTGTCGAAACTGACCGAGGCGCCCTCGTCGAGACAAACGATGCCGTAGGTGCTGCCGCGGTGCTTGAAGTCGACATACGAGAACTTGCTGTTCTCGGAGGCAGTGTTGTAGATGCCGAGGTAATCCCAATCGCCTGCCTTGGGGGTCGTTTTGGCGCTGATGACCGATATGCGCTGGAGGGCGGTCCCCTCCATGATGAGCGCCCCGTTCTCTTGGACATTGACGATCTCGCCCGGCATGACCATGATCGTGGTCCCCGGCTCCACGGTGACCTCGGCCTTGAAATTGACGCCTTCGATCTCGTAGGGAATGCCGAGGTTCTTCCATGTGCCGCCCGTGGTGACATTCGCGCCGTTGACATGGACGCGATTGACCGCGTTGGGGATGTCTTCAGTGGCGACTGGGGAAAGCGAGGAGGCGATGTTTCCCGAGGTGACGACCGGGTTGCCGCCAAGGCTCTTGAACGAGTTCCCGACGAAACTGTGCAAGGTTGCGCCGTCTTCGATCATGACACCCGCCTTTTTGATGTGAGAGAAGGTCGAGGCGTCTATGCGAACATCGGCGCCGTTGTCAACCCAGAGGACCCAGTAATCGCCGCCGCCATACTCGAAGGTGACCAGTTCGAAAGCGTTCCCGGCCGAGGCGGTGTCGTAGATCCAGATGCCTTCCCAGTCACCGGGTGACGGAATGGTCTTGGCCGAGGTGAATTTCGTCTTGCAGTCTGGTTTCCCGATGACGATAAGCGATCCGTCGTCGCGCACATCGATGCGAGCGCCTGCTTCCATCTTGATGGTCGAGCAGGCCTTGATGGTGAGCTGAGCATTGACGGTCAGGGTTCCTTTGATGATGTGATCATCACCCCAGACGGTCGCGATGGTGATGTGCTCGTTGTCGTGCGTCTTGGTGACGGCGTCGGCGATGATGTCACAACCAGACAGAATAGAGAGCATCATAGCCGCAAGAATGAAATAAAACAGGGTGTTTTTCATGAAACAGTCTCCTTTTGAGGAAAATGGAACTACGACACCTACTATAGGAGCTACTGCGATGAAGTCAAATTTTGATTCGAACCGTCACAGCATCGTGAGGGTGCAGCCGCCGCCGTTTTTCTTAGCGGTCGTGTCGGGGACGACGAGGGTGTCGGCATCGGCTTGCTCGTCGGTCGCCAGTTCGTCGTCGGTCGGCAGGATGTCATCGGGTGTCTCGCCGCACGGTTCAGCGCTCGTCCGTGAGGCGGTCGCCGAGGGGTAGACGACGATCCCTTCGCCTGCGGTGTTAACGAAGTGGAGGTAATAGCGGTGACCCGGCTCGAGGCCGGTGACGGTATAGGTGTTGTCCGCCGGCTCGAATACCGCATCAACCGCCACAACGACCGGATAGTCTTCGATGTCGTAGGTGATGGGGTTATCTTTGCGGACAAAGAGGAGGTAGTAGGGGTCGGATCCCGATCCCATCTGAGAATAGGCGTAAGGAATGCCGCTCACGGTGAGGGTGTCCATGCACTCGGGAAGATCGAAATAGAATTGAACATAGGCGGGCGCTATCTCTATTTCATCGCCTTTCACATCGGCGACGAACGAGGTTGCCGGCATACCGTAGCCACTGTCGGTGCCGCCCGAGAAGATGTAGTCGACCGGACGGGTGATGTCGCGGGCGCGGATCTTACCGTAGAAGTTCCGTGCGTTGAGAAGCTCCGCGACCTTTTCGCTGATCGGAGCGAACTTGGGGTCGTTGTCGACCTCCGACTGCATGATCTCGGCATAGTCCTCCGGCGTTGCCTGCGGATCGGTGAATGACAGGAGCATACGAAGGAACAGCCGCGCGAAATCTTCCCGGGTAAGACCGATCTTGCTCCCCTCTTGGTAGAGCGCCCAGTTCATGCCGACGAACGGCAGGCCGTCTTCATGTGACTCGCCGGTGAAATCCTCGTGAATGAGGTGTTCGTTGTCGGCTCGGCGCATGCAATAGAACCCCTCTTCATCGGGCTCGTACCCAGCGAGCGAGGCAAGTCCTTCGGAAGCGAATTCGCCAAGACAGGCATCGCCTGCCATGATGAACGAAAAACTGTCGGCGATACCTTCGTTTATCGAGATGGGGACATTCGAGAAGCCATACTCGTCGGCGAACGGCATCGCTTCGAGCGCGGAAGTCGAAGCCTCGACCGCGTGACCGAACTCGTGGTAGATCACATCGCCGTCGTAACCGAAGTCGGTGTTCGTTCCTTGCCCGAAGACGAGCACATCGCCCTGATAGGGGAAGTTGGCGAAGAATATCTCGTTGAATCCCGGCTGATTGGGAGAGAAGAAGGCGTTGTCCATCGGGGAAAGACCGCCACCTTCTCCCGGGAACTGGAAGTTGGCGATGGCGATGAGCGGATAGGTCTGGTATCCCCCCGCATTGTGCCCCGAAAGGTAGTGGAATCCGTCAACCTCGAGATCGCGGAGGAATTTGTAGATCTTCGTAGCGTGATAGTACATCGCCACCTCGGGATAGACGTCCTCGGCGTCGAATTCGAAGGCGATACCCTTTGTCCAATCCTCGTAGACGAAGTTGCCGTGCTCATTCTTGTCGGCAACTTGGGTCGGCGAGCAGATAGGGAAGGTACCGTAGCCGGGAACGGTGGTTGTCTCGCCTTTGTCGAGACAGTTCGCCGCGACGACGGCGCGAACGCCCTTCTCGTCGGGAGCGGAGGTCAGTTTGCCGTCATCGGGATCGACCCACGGTAGTTCCACCTCTTCGGGCGCGGGGTGTCGTTTGGGGTTGGTGACGAAGACCTTCGCGAGGTCCGATGCCGCGAATCGCGTATCGGTGCCGCCGCCGAGGATTTCGCCACTGTGCGCATCCACATAGGCGAAACGGCCGTCGGCAAGAGAAACGGGCGTCAGCTTCACCTTCCACACGAGGTGCCACTGCCCGTGGTGCCGGACGATCTGGAGCGTGCTCCAGTGCCGTGGCGGTTCGGCAGGCGTTTTTCCGACGAGTGAGGCAAGCGCAATGCGTGCCGCGTCGTTGCTCGTCACCCGAGGTTTCGTGTCGAAAGAGCGGGGGAGAGGAAGCGCACTATTGGTGACTCGATAGAGGATGCCATCTTTCACGGCAAGCGCCGTCGCGGCACCGTTGACCGGGGCGCCGTTCAGAGAGTAATGGTAGCGGTAGATGGAGATGCCGTTGTGTTCCATACGGTTCGCGAGGTGCGGCGTCAGGTTAGTTCGGGGAAGGTAGGTCGGAAGAAACGAGCGGGTAAGCCACCGGTAAGCAGACATCTCGCCGGTGCCGATGGGGAAAGAGAGACCGGTGAGAACTGTCGCGCCTGTTTTGGTGCTAGACCATTCTGAGCCGGCGAGCGACACCGATAACAGTAGCACAGTCGCTGAAAGAAGCATAAGCAAGGGTCTCATGCAGAGTTCTCCGTCATTAGGGTTGATAAGAACACCTTTTCATAAAGGGGAAACTGCAAAGAGCATTCCTTGGAAATTAAGTAAGTGATGGTGGGGAGTTGGGAGAGATCGAGTTATTGGGGAAGACAGAAGGAGCCGAGCCCGGTGCTTGAGCACACTCCCTTCAAGCCGTCGGGAGTCAGGCACGGTTCATCGTCGGGAAGCGCTGTCCAGTTGACTTGAGAGGCCGGGTCATCAAGTGGTTTACAGATTTCGCAGGAATTGGCAGGATTGAGGTCCCCTTCTGTATAGCACTCGTTCTCGATGACACAGAAGCCTTTTTGTAAGATAAGGAGGCAGAAACCATCTTCGCTGCACCCATCATCGGTACACTTGAGGCCGTCGTCAGGACATTCACCGTCAGGATTGCGGACGAATACGATCCCGTCCGAGGTCTTTTTTGCGATACAGCAAGCATCCTCCACTTTCTGGGCACCGTCGGGAAGACAGCAGGTGCTCTCCCAGGGCCCTGCGGTGCAGGGACCATCGAAATCAAGACGGTCGCACACCTTGCAACAGCCTTCGGGAAGCGAGATCATGCTCGGCGGAATGTCCTGACAGAAGCCGTCACCGGGAGTAATGTTGCCTACCGTGTCACAGACAACCGGCGATTTCCCGTCGCTGTGGGTGACGAAGGAGTTGGAAAGGAGATCCCCCGTTTCCGGATCGCACCATGCGTCGAAACAAGTTCCTGTGTTGTACAGGGCTACGGGATTGATGTTGTTCGGCCAGTTAGTGGACACCTCCCGCGTGGTTCCTTTGGCCGCTATGACGCAGTGGGCATTGAGACAGGCATCGTGGGTGCAAAGGTTTTCATCTGCCTCACAGTCGGTCCATTTGGCGGCGTATGTGTCCTCGGGACAGGTCTTGTGAGTACCGTCACACTTTTCGGCGAAGTCGCACGAGGGGTCGACCGCGGGACGGCACACATAGGTGTTGGGGCGTACCGCATCGGGGGGACAGGAGTTCGAGTTGCCGGGGCAGGTCTCGGCGATGTCACAGGGGCCTTCCGCAAGCCGCCATGTGACTGTCGATCCATATTTGACATCGGGAGGTCACTGGGCCGAGGTTCCGGTGCAGGTCTCCGGCGCGTCGCAGACATCGGCGCTGGGACGGCAAACGGTGGTGTTCGACTTGAACGCGTTGTGCGGGCAGTCGGCCGAGTCGCCGGTGCAGTATTCCGCGACATCGCATTCACCTACTGCTGCACGGCACTCGACCGTATTGAGCTCAAATGCATTCTCAGGGCAGTCAGGTCCGTTTCCGGGGCAGTATTCAGCGATGTCGCAGGGTCCTGCTTTTGCGCGGCACACCGTGCTCGCCTCGGCGAATGTGTCAGCGGGGCAGAAGCGGCTGTCTCCGGTACAGTACTCGGCAATGTCGCAGGAACCGGCGGTGGGACGGCATACGGTGGTATCGGGCTCTAGCTTCGGCCCACAGGAGCCCTCGCCGTCACAGGGATCGGGATTATCGCATTCCGTATCGGTATTGTCGCCGCAGGGGGTGCCCTCCATCGCGTTGTCGTGAACGCATTCGTAACCGTTGGAAAGCTCCTTACACGAATCCACAGTGCACTCGTTAGGATCGGCGCAATTAATAGGAGTGCCCGCGCAAGCTCCTTGGCTTGTGCACTTGTCGTCAGCCGTGCAGAAAAGGTTGTCGTTGCAGGGTGTGTTGGTCAGAGGAACATTTTCGCAGATGTCGAGCTCTTCATTGCAGGCATCGGCGGTGCAGAATTCGTCGTCGTTACAGCGTGCGTTAAGGTCGGTATACTGGTGCACGAGACATTTGCCGCTCGCGTTGCAATAGTCGAGGCCGTTGCAGAACTGGTTGTCTTCGCATGATTTCCCCTGCTCGATAACTCCTTCGGCATCGGTGCACTGGTTGACGCAGTAGGGACCTACCGCATAGAAGTCAACAAGGCAGTTACAGATCGGTACCCCATCTTCGACCACGCAGGTTCCGTGCCCTGAGCAGGTTATGCCTTCACAGGGGTTTGCCGCGGGAACACATTCGAGTCCCAAAGGAATATAGTTGGTATCACAGGCACAGGACCGCCCGCTTTCTCCCAGCACGCAGGTTCCGTGCCCTGAGCAGGCGATTCCTTCACAGGGGTCCTCTTCGGCAACACACTGAAGACCGAGCTGTACATAGCCATCGTCACAGGTGCACACCGGCTGTCCCTCGACGAGCGAGCAGGTGCCGTGCCCCGAACAGGTGACCGGCGCACAGGGATTCTCCGTAGGAAGGCACTCGAGCCCGAAGGGGCTATAGTTTGCCTCACATTCGCAATAAGGAGCATTGTTGCGGTTCACCATGCAGGTGCCGTGATAAGAACAGGTTACGCCAAGACAGGGGTTCTCGGGCTGGGTATCTTCGTCCGGCTCCGGCATATCCTCGTCGATAATATCCTCGTCAGGTTGAATGTCTTCGTCTTTCGGGATGTCGTTGTCTTTTGGTATGTCACTATCTTTCGGAATGTCAGTGTCTTTAACCGAATCCTTGTCAAGCGGTTCGGTATCCTCCTCTTCATCGGGGACAAGATCGTCGGTGACGATGTCATCGGTCGTCCCGGCAGTATCGTTGTCGGTTTCCTTGTCGGTCTTTACCGTGTGGGAACCGTCACTACAAGCGACAAAAAACAAAAGCACGAAGACCACGGATGTTAAACTTGCGAAAATTCGCAACATGGCTAGCCCTCCGATGATAAAAGAAAATAAAAACAAAATATATTTTCTTTTTTAGGTTATGAAAGTCAAGGATTTAGTTCTTACGGCGGTGGCAAGAAAAAATTGCCAAAGCCCCCTTTTACCGTTACAACTCATCTGCAATGGGCGAGAGGTACACGATATAACCAAACAGGAGGATCATCATGGTGAAACGGGTTCACAACTTCTATGCCGGCCCGGCGGCGCTGCCGACCGAGGTCCTCAAAGAGGTGCAGGCGGAACTGCTCGATTTCGCGGGTACTGGCATGAGCGTCATGGAGATGAGCCATCGTTCCAAGGAATTCGACAAGGTCATGAAGGACACCGAGGCCGATCTCCTTAAGATCCTCGGTCTCTCTGCGGAAGAGTATGCGGTGCTCTTCCTCGGCGGCGGGGCGACGCACCAGTTCGTCATGTTGCCGATGAACGCTCTTGAGAAGACCGACACCGCTGACTACATCGTGACCGGCCAGTGGGCGGCGCGGGCCCATGAGGAGGGTGCGTACTGGGGAAACGCTCACATCGTCGCCACTTCGAAAGACGAAGCGAAGCCTTACTGCCGTCTCCCCGAGATCAAGAAGGAGAACATGTCCGACAACGCGAAGTATCTCCACTTCACGAGCAACAACACCATTTACGGGACCCAGTTCTGGACCTTCCCTGAACCGAAACCGGGGGTGCCGCTTGTGTGCGACATGTCGAGCGATTTCCTTTCGCGTCGGTTCGATGCGAAGAAGTTCGACATGATCTACGCCGGCGCTCAGAAGAACATCGGCCCGGCCGGGGTTACGGTGGTCGTTCTGCGCCGTTCGTTCGCAGCCAAGACCTTCACGAAGAAACTGCCCAAGTCGCTCGACTACAACTTCCAGATAAAGAAAGAATCGCTTTTCAACACGCCGCCGTGTTTCAACATCTATGTCGTCGGCAAGGTGATGAAATGGATTCTCGCGATGGGCGGTCTCGAAGGGATCGAGAAACGGAACCGCAAGAAGGCGGAAATGCTCTACGCGGCCATTGACGCGCATCCCGAGTTCTACAAGGGATATGTCACCGTCAAAGAGCACCGTTCGTGGATGAATGTCAACTTCAACCTACCGACGCCGGAACTCGACGAGAAGTTCGTCAAGGAGGCGAAGGCGCTCGACATGATCGGTGTCAAGGGATATCGCGATGTCGGCGGTATCCGCGTGAGCCTCTACAATGCCGTTTCGGTCGAATCGGTCGAGACGCTCGTCGACTTCATGGATAAGTTCTACAAGGCCAACAACAAGTGATCACTGCCGCGGGACGAAGATAGTCCCCGGCGAGGGCCTCTTCTTCTTTTCCTCTTTCTTCCCGTCGTTTTCTTTGTCTTCGTCCTCCTCTTTCTTTTTCTCGGTGTCGCCCTTCGACGGGGTAAAGACCGGACGCGGCACGGGGGCCGGTTCGACTCGGTCGCGGGTATGGACCGGCTCCTCCCTCTTGACGGCGGGGGGTAAGTCGTTCGGACCGTTCCGTTCGACGGGGGGTAGCTCGTCTCCCGTCGAATCTAGGTGAACGGGGCGCGGTGCTGAGACGCGCGGGACGACATGAGGGACAGATGATGGTTCAGGGGAAGTAATGGGGATCCGTGAGGCCGCGGGAGAGGGCGATTCTTTTGACGGGGGCGCCGAGATCCGCTGATGTGTCGCTTCGGGGATACGAAAACGGATCGGCTTGACCGGGCTCCGAAAAAAGACCTGTTTTGAAGGCAGGGGCGAAACGGTGCTCGAAGAGGTGTCGGAGCCCTGTGCCGAAGGATCGTTTGTCGGGGCGGCGGTATCGGTGTTTGGCGTGTTTCTCTTTCTGGTGGCGCTCCGGTATGCCGGATCGGGTTCGCGTCCCTCCCGCGCCGAGATGATGTTGATGATGAGGAAGTTCACTCCTCCCGCGTCGCCGGTGTCGTTTCTTGCGCCGTCGGCGCCGCTTCCGGTGACGGGGACCATTCCGCCGGCAAGCGCGGTGTCGGTCGCCGGTCTCTCCGGCCCCTCCGGTGATTCGGTCACCGCCTGTGCGACCCTTTCGATCGCCTGCTGGAAGGTGTCGGGGGCGAACTTCTCGCTTGCGCCGGCGACGATCGTCTCCTTGGCGAGATCGATGAGTTCCGCCTTGAGGATGTAATCCTCTTGAGGTTTCAGTATCGTCGTGATGAGGGCGACATTGGCGGCGACGCGCTCTCCGAGAGGAACGTGTTGGCTTTCGTCATATTGCGCCCCATACGATTCCTTGCGCAGTTCGCGGATGAGCGCCCGTTTCTCTTCGTCGCTCACCACGATGAAGCGCCGCGACTGTACGACAAGGATCCGCAGGTAGTCGGTCGCCTGCCTGAGCGATTCGTCGTCTATGTCGCCGGTGGTGTCCTCCATGTCGAGCACCGCAAGACGCTGTTTCTCGGGCTCCGGCGCTTGTTCGCCAGAGGTTTCAGCGACGGCGGGGGTCGAGGCGCACGAACAGATGAAAAGCAGAGGAAGAAGAAGGACCGCGGTGTATCGCATGATCACCCTCCCGTTATGGTCGAAGCGGCCTCCCTGCCGTCGAGGATGGCATCCTCCATCGCGTTGTAGGTCCACCGGCCGTAGCGTCCGATAAGAAAGGCGTTCCGCGGGCGGAGATATCCGGTGATCGTGCGTAAATCGTCGAAATACTCCCGGTGGAATATCACATAGCCGTTCTCGATGCGCCGATAATCTATAAAATCTATGTCCTCTTCGTCATCAGAGATGAGCCCCATCGCGGTGATGAGGCGAATGCTCTCTTCGACGAGTTTGTCGGTTTCAGTGAATATCCCCTGATGGGTGTATTCGATGTAGAGCGAGCCGGTACCTTTCGGAGCAAGCGGCGGATGGATGTTGCTGAAACTGCCGACTCGCTAGGGCATGAATTTTTCTTCGGGGATGTAGAACCAGTGGCCGCGGTGGCCGACCGGCTTTTTGAGGGCGATGTTGAGGTAACTGACCGAGGCGATGCGTAAGCGGTCGGCGATTTTTTTTGCCGTGGCGGTAAAACTGCCGGTGATAAGGCGGAGGAAGTCGCGCAGAGGAATGGAACTGACGAGGTGTCGATACCGGATCTGTTCGCCGGAATCGAGCGTGACAATCTTTTTATCGAGGTCAATGGCGGTCGGTCGGCAGTTGAAGCGGTAGTTTTGCGCGTTCGTCCTCGCAAACAGCCGCTTGGGCAGCTCGCCGATGCCTCCCGTCTTGGGGTAATGGAACGAGGCATTATAGCCGACCTTTCGCTCGGGGGCGGTGATGGCGCCCTCGCTGACCTCCTCGCGG
>CAYNMQ010000028.1:0-4682 GCA_964398245.1 uncultured Spirochaetales bacterium
GCGCCTGCGCCTGCGCCGCACCCGGCTCCTGCTCCGGCCCCCGCGCCTGCCCCTGCGCCGAACCCGGCTCCTGCCCCGGCCCCTGCGCCTGCCCCTGCGCCGAAACCGGCGCCTCCACCGGCTCCTGCTCCTGCCCCGGCTCCGATGGCGACATCGCCGGTCAAGGCTGAGCCTGTTCCCGGTGAACCGGTGAAGCCGGTGACCGCGACGGAGAAAGAAAAGGAGAAAGGAAAGGAGAAGGAAAAGGAAAAAGAAGAGGAGAAAGGCGGCAAAAAGGAAAAGAAAGAAAACTACTACGAACTCTACGAGCGACTTAAGCGGGAGGCGGAGGAGAAGAACAAGAACGGGAGGTACCCAATGAGATACTTCCTTCTTCCTGTAGTTCTCCTTTCGATGACGGTCACTTTCTTTTCCTGTGTGACCGGCGAGAAGATACAGAACGAGATCGATGTGGAGAAATCGCGTCTGGCGGTGGACGATAAGCGTGGCGCGCGGGTATGCGTTCCTTACGACCTTGCCATGGCCCGGGTCGAAGTGGTGTCAGCGCAGGCCGAACTCGATGCAGGGAACTATCACCTCGCCGAAGAGCATCTTCTCAGGGAGAAGGGGTTCGCCGAGCGTGCGACGAAGCTCGCCGATTCCTGTATCCCCCGCGACCGTGACGAGGATGGTGTCGAGGATGGCGCCGACAAGTGCCCGACCCAGCCCGGACCGGCGCAATTTGAAGGATGTCCCGACACCGACGGCGATGGTATCCCCGACAGAGATGACCGGTGTCCGCTCGTTTCGGGCATCCGCGAGCTTGGCGGCTGTGCGCCGGTGGCCGACACCGACGGCGACGGTATCCCCGACAACAAGGATCGCTGTCCGTTCGATGCGGAGGACAAGGATAACTTCCAGGACGAGGACGGCTGTCCCGACACCGACAACGACAAGGACGGCATCGTTGACGAGATAGACAAATGTCCCGATCAGCCGGGGCCTGCCTCGAATCAGGGGTGTCCGTTCCATGACAAGGACGGCGACGGCATCCCCGACGATCTCGACAAATGTCCGACCGATCCGGAGGACAGGGACGGGTTCGAGGATCAGGACGGCTGTCCCGATGCCGACAACGACAAAGACGGCCTGTGCGACGACAACCCGGAGGTCCAGAAGAATCTCGAGAGATTCAAGTCCCTCTGCTCCGGTGCCGACAGATGTCCCGACGACAAGGGACCGAAGGACAATCACGGCTGTCCGTACCAGGACCTGGACGGGGACGGCTTCCCCGAGGTGCCCGACAAGTGTCCCGACGAGAACGGGCCGCGCGAGAACGACGGGTGTCCGGTGCTCGACCGTGACGGCGACGGCGTCCTCGACAAGGAGGACAACTGCCCCGACGAGAAGGGACAGCGCGAGAACCACGGCTGTCCGGTCCTCGATCGCGACGGCGACGGCATCCTCGACAAGGACGACAAATGTCCCGACGAGCCGGGTGTGGCCGAGGAGCAGGGCTGTCCGAAGAAGTACAAGCTCATCGTGGTCACCGCCCAGAAGATAGAGCTCAAACAGACGGTGTTCTTCAAGACGGGGCAGGCGATCATCGAGAAGAAATCCTACGAGATGCTCAAGGAGGTCGCCGACGCGATAAAGAGCGCTCCCGCCATCAAGAAGGTCGTCATCGAAGGACATACCGACAATGTCGGCAACCGGGCGCTCAATGTCAAACTCTCGCAATCGCGTGCCGATGCGGTCCGGGAATTCCTCATTGACGAGGGAGTGGATCCTTCGAAACTGGAGGCGATAGGATATGGCCCCGACAAACCGATCGCTCCGAACAAGACCGAGAAGGGGCGCGCCCAGAACCGCCGCGTCGAGTTCAAGATCGTACAGTAGGTTTTTTCAGTTTACCTCGGAGGAACGGAGAACACGAGTGAGTCCTGATTACGACGAAACACAGAAAGACGGCGTTGTCTATTCCCGCCAGCGGAGCGACAAACGCCTGTCCATCCATATCGAGGTGACCCTTTCGGGGCCGCACAACTTTTTCCGCGGTTTCACCGAGGACATCAGCAAAGGAGGGCTCTTCATCGCGACGCATCGCATCCTTCCCATCGGCACTGAGGTCACGGTGACGCTGCTCCTCGAAGGGCGTGAGTTCACGCTCCCGGCGCAGGTCGTCTGGGCGCGCGAGCAGAATCCGCTTCTTCCGCAAGGGATCGAGCCGGGAATGGGGCTACAGTTCGTCCGGCTTTCTCCCGAACAGATTAGTGCGATAGAAGAGTTCATCAAAAAGAAGGAACCGATTTTCTTCGATGCCGACATCTGATCTTTCCGCTGGCCGGGCCGGGACGCTCCGCCGACGCCCTCTTGTTCGATGGCGGGACTGTTGGAGGAGGGGTCTTCGTGCATAAGAACGCTCTCCTTCTCGTTCTCGTCCTGTTCACCCTTCTGCTCAACGGTGACATCTTCGACCGGTTGTTCTCCACCTCGAAGGGGAACTCCATCACGCAGGCCGAGGTGACGCTTTTCGCGTTGCATGCGATCCAGAACCGCTATCTCAACAAGTCGAAACTTCAGCCGGAGGATCTCCTCGAGCAGGCGCTCGATGCGATACAGGAGGATTTCGCCGAGATCGTGACGCGGTTCGACCGGAAGGAACGCACGGTCGCCGTGCAGATCTACAACAAGCGGTATGTGGTCGAGGTGAAGCGGCTCAAGGACCTCTGGGACATCGCCGTCGTCCTGCGGCAGGTCTACGGACACATCGAGAAGGAGTATCGTCCCGATACCGACCGTGAGATAAGCGATGTCGAATATGTCGCCGTCAACGGCATCCTCAAGAAGCTCGACCCGCACAGCTATATCTTCACTCCCAAGGAGTTCGAAGACTTCACCTCCTCCACCGAGGGGAATTTCGGCGGTCTCGGCATGGTGCTCCAGACCAACGAGGATGGCGAGATAACCGTGGTGTCGCCGATAGACGACACTCCCGCTCAGCGCGCCGGCATCGTGACCGGCGATGTCATCGTTCAGATAAACGATGAATCGGCCATCAACATGTCGCTGTCCAAGGCGGTCGAGAAGATGAGGGGGGAGCCGGGCACCAAGGTCACCATCTACATCAGGCGCAAGGGGGCGCCATCGGTGCTCCGCTTCGATCTCGAACGGGCGGTCATCAGGATCCAGTCGGTCGTCTCGGCGATGCCTGAAAAGGGGATCGGCTACATCAAGCTGACCGGTTTCATGGAGAACTCGTACGAACAGATGGCCGCGGCGCTTGCCGACCTCCGGAAGAAGGGGATGAAGGCCCTCATTCTCGACATGCGCGGCAACTCGGGCGGTCTTCTTCAACAGGCCATACGCATCTCCGATCTGTTCCTTGATCGCGGGGTCATCGTTTCCACCGTCGGGGACGAAGACCGCGATGTCTCCGAAGCCTCTAAGGATCCGTCCGATGTCCTTGACCTTCCGATCGCCGTGATGGTGGACGAGGGGTCGGCGTCGGCGACCGAGATCGTCGCGGCGGCGCTCAAGAAGAACGGCCGCGCCGTCGTGGTAGGACGGCGCACCTTCGGCAAGGGGTCGGTGCAGAATCTGTTCCGGATACCGCGGCGGCGGATTGAAGCTCACCATCGCTCAGTACCTTACGCCGGGGGACATCTCGATACAGACCATCGGAGTGACCCCCGACATCGAATATCAGCCGAGTTATGTGGACCCCCGCAAGTTGAGTTTGTTCAAGACGCGGTCGCATATCCGCGGCGAGAAGGACCTCAAGGAGCACATCGTCAGCGACTATCTTCCCAAAGAGCCTGAAAAGCCGCTCCTCACCGTTCACTACCTCAAGCCCTACAAGACGCCGGAGGAACTGCTCAAGGAAAGCCGCCGAGAGCGGTATAATGCGTTCAGGAACGACGAAGAGATCCAGATGACCTCGAATTTCCTCAAGATGCGGCTTGCGAAGAAGGAGCCTATCCTGGCCGCGGCCGTGCGTCTCGGCGAAGAGCAACGGGATCTCATCATCGCGCAGATGGGGCGTCTCGGCATCGTCTGGAAAAAGGATCCGCAGCGGGCGCCGGTCGACCTCAAGGCGCTCAAGGTCGAGATCGTGGGCGGCGCGCCGCTCAAGGCGGGCGCCGAGAACAAGCTCGTGTTCCGCGCGACCTACCCCGGGGAGATAGACAATCTCGAGGCGGTCCTCGAAACCGACATGCCGCCGCTTCGCAATTTGGAGATACCGTTCGGATCTTTTTCCGGTCAGGTGGAGCGGGTGGTCCCGGTGAGCGTTCCCGAGCATCTTCCGTGGCGTCGCCAACCGGTCCGGATGGATCTTTCGTTCGATGAGTTCCGTACGGTGGCGCGGAGCGAGAGCCTCGAGATAGAGATACTTCCGTTCGACATGCCCGAGGTGGAGTTCTCGTATGTTGCCGAGGACAGCGTCGGCGCTCCCAACGGGCTGGTGGAGGAAGGCGAGGAGGTGGATGCGCACATCGCGGTACGCAATGCCGGCAAGGGAGCTCTCCTTGACGGACGCGTCCAGCTCATCAATGTGTACAACAGCCCGGAGATGTTCATCAGCAAGGGGACCGAGCCGCTCGTGTTGAAACCGGGCGAAGAACGGGAAGTGACGCTGCGGTTCAAGGTCTCCTCGCTCCAGTCCGCCAAGAGCCGCATAGGCATCGCGGTCTCGCTCTATG
>CAYNMQ010000028.1:4692-13627 GCA_964398245.1 uncultured Spirochaetales bacterium
CAAAGATGCGGCGGGATTTTCCATTCCTTTCGCTCAGAAAGACCTTTCTTGTCGTTTCACCGAGAGAAAAGGAGCGCAGGTCTCGATCCCGGCGGAGACGCCGTTGTATGGCGACATCCGTCTCGCTTCCCCTGTCGCGACGACATCGGCCGGGGCCGTCTTCCGCCTCGCCGGGCAGTGCGGCGATGCCGCTCTGCGCGTTGAGGGAGGGTACTGGGTCCGGGCGAGTGATGTCAAGCCGACGACCGCCGCGCCCGATCAGAAACCGGCGGTCCGCCGCCGCTATCCCGTTGCCATGCCTGCCATCGTACTCGACCGCGCGCCGGTGTCCGCGCCGGCCTCCGAGGCGACGCTTTCGTTCTCGGTGACCGGTGACGATGTGCAGGATGTGTTCGTGTTCCAGAACGACCGAAAGGTGTTCTATTACCGATCCGAACCCAATGCGGTCCGGCGCCAGTTCTCGGTGCCGCTCCGCTTCCGCGAGAAAGCGAACCGTGTCGTCGTATCGGTCAAAGGGGCCGACCGGGAACGCGGCGCCAGCGCCGTCAAGTACTTCTTCTATCCGGCCGGAAGCGACGAGGGGGAAAGGAACGACCGCGAGGACGAGGAATAGGGACCGTGGAAGAGCGACAGCGGTGAAAAAGGGGGCAACGATGAAGTTGATGCTTGTGTCGTTGGGTATGGCGATCGTGCTGGCGTCGGGGTGCGCTTCGTCGGGGAAAAAGGCCGCCGCAGGAGGAGGGCCTTCCCCGTCGTCGCCGGAGCCGGGCGCGAAGACGATAACGGTCACGGCGAAAGGCGGGGCGCTGAAACTCGACTCTGCCGAGTATTTCGTCCGCGAGTTCGACCGCAACAATGACAAGAAACCCGATATCATCAATGTCTATAAGAAGAACAAGACCGCTGAAGGTGAGGATGCCCCGCTTCTCTTCATAAAGATCATGGATCTCAACCTCGATGGCAAACATGATGTGTATCGCTTCTATGATGAGTCGGGTGCGGTCGTGAAGGAGGAGCTTGATCTCGATTTCGACGGCAAGATAGAGACCACCGATATCTATGTCGGCGGCATCGTGGTCCAGAAAGAGATAGACTCCCAGTTCGACGAGAAGACCGACCTCTGGAAGTTCTACGACGAGAAGGGGGTCATCGTCCGTCTCGAGGAGGATCAGGACGGTGACGGGCAGGTGGACTACTGGGAGTTCTACAGCGGCGGGGTGCTCGAGCGGGTCGAGAAGGACACCAATCGCGACGGAAAACCCGATGTCTTCAAGCGGGCCGGCGACCAGAAGTTCACGACCATCATCCGCAACGACGGGCAATTCGGCAGCGACATCGGACCTCAGAGCCCCGACGCGTCGTCAAAGCCGGCGACCGGGATCGACCAAACACAAAAGCCAAAGACCGAAGAGGCGCCGACGCCCCAGAAGACGCCTTAAGCGCATCTCAGCAGTCTTTTTCCTGATGAAAGTTCGGTAAAGCGAGAAGAGGTGTTCTCTCTAGGCCTTGGTCACTTTGCCGCTTCGAAGACAGCGGGTGCACACATAACGCGAATGGACCTTGCCGTCGCTCTCGCGTATCTTGATCTTCTGGATGTTGGGGCGCTGGATCTTCTGTGTCTTGTTGTTCGCGTGGCTCACATTATGCCCGAACATCGGCTTCTTTCCGCAAATCTCGCACATCCGTGACATCGCACGCTCCTTCTGCTGATGACCGATCACAAACGAAAGCACTCTAGCGACGAACGGCTAAAAAGCAACCTTTTTTGTTGGGGCTCCCAGCGCGTCGCGGAGCGCATTGACGGTTATCTCTTTGAGTTCACTGATGATCTCGTGCGTGATGGTGAGCGGCGGCAGCCAATAGATCGTGTCGCCGAGCGGCCGGAGAAGCGCCCCGAGCTCTACGGTGCGGCGATAGACGCGGTAACCGGTGCGCGGGGCTTTGGTGAATTCCGGATTGATGTCGGCGGCGGCGATCATGCCGATGCCGCGGACATTTACGAGCATCCCCGTTTCCTCGGCCACCTCCTGCAGGAGCCGTCGAAGCAACGGCGCGGTCTCTGTGACCCGTTCGGCGATGCGTTCGTCCTCGTATATCTTCTGCGCCTCGCGCGCGGCGGCGGCGGCAAGCGCGTTGCCGGCGTAGGTGTTCGAGTGGAGAAAGTCGCGGCCGGTGCCGCGCTCGGCGTAGAAAAGGTCGTAAATGTCACCGTTCATGACGACCGCCGACATCGCCGCCCATCCGGCGGTGAGTCCTTTGGAGAGGCACACGAGGTCGGGGGCGATGCCGGCGTGGTCGCAGGCGAGCCGTTTTCCCGTCCGATAGAAGCCGGTCATGATCTCGTCGGCGATGAGGTAGATGCCGTCCTTTTCGGTCCAATCGCGCAGACGCCGCAGCAGGTCGGCGCTGTAGATGCGCATGCCGCCGGCCCCCTGCACGACCGGTTCGACGATAAGCGCGCAGAGCGTTTCTTTCTCGCATTCAAGTTGGTGTTCGATGGAAGGCCAGACGGCGCCGCAGTCATTGAAGAGCGGATCGTCGGGTCCTGAACAGTAGGGAAGGCCCTTCACCATCGGATAGTCGGCGGCGAGTTCCCGGTAGGGCTCCTTGTAGAGCCCGAGGTCGGAGACGGCGAGAGCGAGGGCCGTTTCGCCGTGATACCCGTTCTCGAGCGCCATGAGGCGGGTCCGTTTCGTCTCGCCGCGTATCTTCATCGCGTGGAGCGCCATCTTCAGGGCGATCTCGACGGCGGTCGAACCGTCACCCCCATAGAATACATGCCAGCGTCCCGGAAGAAGCGTCGAGAGCCGTTCGGAAAGTTCGGTGATGGTGCGATTGACCGTATTGGCGAGGATGACATGTTCAAAGCGCTCCATCTGTGCCGCGACCGCCGCCCGGATGCGCGGATGGCCGTGACCGAGCGACTTGCACCACCAGGAAGAGATGGCGTCGATGAGGCGCCTGCCGTCGGCGGTGTGGAGGTAAGCGCCTTCGGCGCGGACTATCTCGAGGGGAGGAAAGGTCTCATAGTCCTTCATCTGGGAGCAGGGATGGAAGAGGGGGGAGCGCATCACTTCGCGCAGCGGAAACCGATCTCGGGGTTCTTGGTGTTCGGCGCCGCCTTGTCACGCGAATGTCCCTTGAGTTTCGACTGCACGGCGCTTTTCCACGAGCCGCCGCGTACTACCTTCTCTTTGCCGTTCTTGGGGCCGGTCGGGTTCTTGGCTTCGCCGGAAGAATAGCCGTCGTCATACCAGTCGGTGACCCATTCGGAGACATTGCCGATCAGGTTGAAGACGCCGTAGGGACTCTGACCGCGCTCCTTCGCCTTGATGTCGTGGGTGCTGTTCTTTTGGCACCCCGGTGTTCCCATGTCCATGACGGCATAGCGGCACTCGGCCGCCTGCTCACCCCACGGATAGGTCTGGGACTTCTCGCCGCGCGCCGCCTTCTCCCACTCCGCCTCGGTCGGAAGTCGCTTCCCCTGCCATTTGCAGAAGGCCTCGGCGTCGAACCATGAGACGCAGTTGACCGGATGATCCTCCTTGGTCTGCGCCGTCCAGTTGCAATCCTTGAAGTCGGCGGGTGCGGCGCACTTTCCTGCCGCGACGCAGGCACGGTACTTCTCTTGAGAGACCTCGTAACGGTCTATCTTGAATTCGCTCAGATGCACTTTGTGACTCGGCTTCGCGTCCTTGGGACAATCGTCGCCGCCGCATCCCATCGTGAAGGAACCTGCCGGAACGGTGATCATGTCGGCGTCAGGATCCGCCGCCGCCTCCTCGGCGCCGGGAAGCATCGCCTTCTCGAGCCGGTCGCGCAGTTTCTTGTCGGCGACCGCCATGAGGACGGTCTGGTAATCGTTCTCCCCATAGACCTTCGCATATTTCTCCTTGAACTCGAGGAGCGCTTTTTTCTTCACCTCGAACGCGACCGAGAGGTCGGGAAGCATCGTGATGAGCCGTGCGACATCCTCGTCGTGAGACTTCTCGAGCTCCGCCTTCTGGTTGAGATAGGTCTGCCACTCGCGCATCTTGGTCTTGGCGAGCGTCTTGTAGGGGTTGTTCGATTCTATCTCTTCGACCTTCTTCCACGCCTCTATCGCCTTTTCGGGCTCGTCGGTGCCGTTCTTGTCGGCCTCCATCGCCTGCTCGTAGAGCGTCTTCACATCGAGTTCCTCGGCGGCGTAGTCACCGCCGGCGGTGTCGGCCAGCTCGCGCACCACCTTCTTGATGGCGGGAAGCATTCCCTCCGGTGTTCCGTCGAATTCGCCGGTGGCGCCGGCGACGGTGGCCTCCTTGGCGATGCTTATCATCTCGGCGGCGAGGGTGCAGCGTTTGCCGAGGCACGAGATCGTGGCGCGCAGAATGGTGTCGGCGGCGAGCGCCTGTCCGAGCGGTATCTCACAGTTGCGTCCCTGACACTTCTCGAACGATTCCTTTTTGCCCTCCTTGATCGCCTCTTTCATCTTGTTCTGCTGGCTCGTCTTGTCTATCACGATGAAACGGCCACTCGATGAAAGTTCGGAGCGCAGGATGTCGGTGGCGTTCGCCACGGTGTCGGCATCGAACTTCTTGGAACGGTCCTCTATTTCCATGACGGCGACCTTCGGTTTCTTCTTGGCGGCGGTGAGCAGGGCGAACGGCGCCAGCAGAAGCAGCGTCACCGCCATAGGGAAGAGCATTCTGCGCATGGTGTCCCCCGTTAATTCAGGAACCGTTGGCTCAAGCAGGGAATTCTTATATCATGCCCCGCTGTTTTTTGCAATCTTATGTGCCGCAAAAAGGGCCGGCGGTTTTCTTCCCGATTTTTGTTGACATCTTCTCCGTTCTCGACTAAAGATAGACTCGCATGTCAGTTCTCTGGAGTAGCGAGGAGGCTAACTTTATGTTATTACAAGGGAAAACGGCATTCATTACGGGGGCGTCGCGGGGCATCGGCGAGGCGATCGCGCTCACCTTCGCCCGCGAAGGGGCCGATGTGGTCGTTCACTACTATGCTCACAAGAGCGATCCGGAGAAGAGCCTGCGCGCGGAGGCCGAGTCGGTCGCCGCGAAGATACGCGATACCGGCCGCAAGGCCTATCTCTGCGGGTTCGACATCAGCGACCGGGAGATGGCGGACGCCGAGCTGAAGAAACTGCTTGCCGAGGTGACGCCGAACATCCTTATCAACAACGCCGGCATCACCGCCGACAATCTTGCGATGCGCATGAAGCCCGAGGAGTGGGAGCGGGTCATCGCGGTGAATCTCTCAGGCGCCTTCTGGGTGACGCAGGCGCTCATGCGGCCGCTCATGAAGAACGGCGGATGCATCGTCAACATCGCTTCGGTCATCGGTCAGATGGGGAACATCGGTCAGGCGAACTACGCCGCGTCGAAGGCGGGACTCATCGGGATGACCAAGGCGCTTGCGCGCGAGCTCGCTTCGAAGAAGGTGCGCGTCAACGCGATCGCGCCCGGATTCATCGAGACGGCGATGACTCACGCGATGCCGGAGGAAGCGAAGAAGGCGCTCATGGACATCGTCCCGCTCAAGGAGACGGGCAAGCCGGAGGACATCGCGAATGCGGCGCTGTTCCTCTGCTCCGACATGGCCCGCTACATTACGGGCGAAGTGCTCAAGGTCAATGGCGGCATGTATATGTAACGGGTAACCACATTTTATCGCAGGAGGAAGATCATGGAAAAACAGGAGATCATGCAGAAGGTCATCGCGCTTGCGGCCGAGAAACTCTCCGCCGATGCAGGCAAGATCACCGAAACGACGGCGTTCATCGAGGACCTCAACGCCGATTCGCTCGATGTCGTCGATTTCGTCATGGAACTCGAGAACGCGTTCGGCATCGAGATCCCCGACGAGGATGTCCAGAAGATAAAGACGGTGGGCGACGCGGTCACCTATATCAGCGGCAAGGTGAACGCCTAGGCAAACCCTGAACCCGCGCCGGACCCGACAGAGAGGAGGTCATCCATGCGAAGAGTGGTCATCACGGGCATCGGTAGCATCAGTCCCGTCGGCAACAGTGCCGCCGAGACATGGCAGGCGCTTCTCGAAGGGAGAAGCGGCATCGGGCCGATCACCCAGTTCGATGCGACGAATTTCGCCACCCGTATCGCAGGCGAGGTGAAGAACTTTTCACCGACCGCTCACGGTATCGAGGAAAAGGAGGCGAAACGGCTCGACCGCTACCAGCAGTTCGCTCTCGCGACCTCTCTCGAGGCGGTCCGCGACAGCGGCATCGACTTCGAGAAGGAGGACCGCGAGCGGACCGGCGCCTCCTACGGCATCGGGTTCGGCGGCATCATCTCGTTCGAGGCGGAGCACGCCAAGTTCCTTCAGCAAGGGCCGCGCCGCATCTCGCCCTTCATCATCCCGCAGCTCATCGCCAACCTCGGTCCGGGATACATCTCGATACGCTTCGGTCTCAAGGGGCCGCAGTTCTGTCCTGTCGCGGCCTGCGCGACCGGAACCTTCGGCGTCATCGAGGGTTTCCGCGTCATCCGCGAGGGTGTCGCCGACATCATGGTGACCGGCGGCTGCGAGGCGGCGATCTCGACCATGTCGGTCGGCGGTTTCTGTGCGATGAAGGCGCTCTCCACCCGTAACGAAGAGCCGACGAAAGCCTCGCGCCCCTTCGACAAGGACCGCGACGGGTTCGTCCCCGGCGAGGGAGGTGCGGCGCTCATCCTCGAAGAACTCGAGCATGCCAAGGCACGGGGCGCCAAGATCTACGCCGAGGTCCTCGGCTGGGGCTCCAGTTCCGACGCCTTCCACATCACCCAGCCGGCACCGGGCGGCGAGGGGGCCTACCGCGCGATGAAGTATGCGCTCGCCTCGGCCGGCATCAAGCCGGAGGAGGTGCAGTATGTCAACGCGCACGGCACCTCGACGCCGTTCAACGACAAACTCGAAACGGCCGCGATAAAACAGCTGTTCGGCGATCATGCCCGGAAACTCAAGATAAACTCGACGAAGTCGATGACCGGGCATCTGCTCGGCGGCGCCGGTTCGCTCGAGGCGGCGGTCACGGCGCTTTCGATCCATCACCAGAAGATACACGGCACGATGAACTACGAGACGCCCGACCCCGAATGCGATCTCGACTACACGCCGAACAAGGCGCAGGAGCTTGCGATCACCTGTGCGATGTCGAATGCCTTCGGCTTCGGCGGGGTCAACGGCGTTCTCGTGCTCGCCAAATATCCTCGATAAGTCACACGGAGACGGACGACATGACCCTTTTCTCGCGCATTCTCGGATTCGGGCACTATTTGCCGGCGAAGGTGATGACCAACGCCGACTTCGAAAAGTTGGTGGAGACCTCCGACGAGTGGATAACCACCCGGACCGGCATCAAGGAGCGTCACTTCACCGGCGAGGGGGAGAGCGCTTCGACGATGGCCGCCGAGGCGGCGAAACGGGCGTTGGAGCGGAGCGGCGTGAACAAGGAGGAGATAGACGCCATCATCGTCGCGCCGGTCACCGCCGACATGCACTATCCCTCGACCGCGGCGCTCGTCGAGCGGGCGCTCGGCATCGTCCGTCATGTGCCCTCGTTCGATATCGGCGCCGCCTGCGCCGGCTTCGTGTTCGGCCTCACGATCGCCGACGCGCTCATCAAGACCGGGGCATACCGCACCATCCTGCTCGTCGGCACGGAGAACCTCTCGAAGTTCACCGACATGCAGGATCGCAATACCTGCGTCCTCTTCGGCGATGGCGCGGGGGCGGCCGTTCTGCAGGCCGCATCGGAGCCGGGCATCCTCGCGAGCCACCTCGGCACCGAGGGCGCCTTCAGCCACCTCATCGAACTGCCGGCCGGCGGGTCGCGGATACCGGCGACGCACGAGACGGTCGAAAAGCGGCTCCACTACACCCGCATGGAGGGACAGGAGGTCTACAAACAGGCGGTCAAGGATATGTCGGAGGCGGCGCTTGCGGCCATGAAAATAGCGGGATTGTCAGTGGATGATGTCCGGTGGTTCGTGCCTCATCAGGCGAACACCCGCATCATCGAGACGGTTGGCAAGCGTCTCAATGTTCCCATGGAGAAGGTGTTCCAGAACATCGCCCATGTCGGGAACACCTCGGCGGCAAGCATCCCCATCGCCCTTTCGGAGATGGAAGAGCAGGGCCTTCTTCAGCGCAGGCAGAATGTGGTGCTCACGGCTCTCGGGTCGGGACTCACCTACGGTTCGATCGCCTTCCGTTACTAGACCACAGTGTCATTTTTGTATTTAACACATTGTTTTTATATGGGTTTCTCTTTATGTTTCTTGTTGACTTACTATTCGTTCCGCAGTACGATTAGATAACTAGACTGGCATGTCAGTCCAGTCCTGCGGAAGCGGTGGTTTGACAATCTGAATGGAAAGGAGCAAGCGATGACGCGAATGGTGGTGTTCCCGGGGCAGGGGTCTCAGGTCGTTGGTATGGGTAAGGACCTCTACGAGGCAAGCAGCGACGCGCGGGCGATATTCGCCGCCGCCGATGAGGCGCTTGGCCTGCCGCTCACCAAGATCTGCTTCGAGGGACCGGCGGAAGAGCTGATGCTTACCAAGTTCACCCAGCCGGCGATACTCACCGTCTCCTATGCGCTGTGGCGCGAACTCGCCAAGCGGCATACTCTTGACGGCGTCAAGTACATGGCGGGGCACTCGCTCGGCGAGTACACGGCGCTCGTCGCCGCCGGCGCGATGGAGTTCGCCGAGGCGGTGCGGGCGGTCCACCTGCGCGGCTCTTTCATGCAGGATGCGGTCGAGGTCGGCAAGGGCTCGATGGCGGCGGTCATCGATGTGCCGCGCGAGACGATCTACAAGATATGCAACGAGTCGGGACATCTCGTAAGCCCGGCCAACTTCAATTCGCCGAAGCAGATCGTCATCTCGGGGATCGCCGAAGGGGTTGACTATGTCATCAACAAACTGAAGTC
>CAYNMQ010000029.1:0-13255 GCA_964398245.1 uncultured Spirochaetales bacterium
GCGGGCGATAAAACCGTGCGCCTCGAGGATGCCGAGGTCGCGGGCAAGCGTTTCGGGATCGCAGGAGACATAGACGATGCGGCGTGGACGGGCCGCCGCAAGCATCGCAAGGAGCGGTTTGGAACAGCCGGCGCGCGGCGGATCGAGGATGATCACATCGGGGATGACCTTGTTCCCCAGAAGAGAAGAGACCGCCGCCGTGACATCGCCGGTGACGAAATGAATGTTGTCGACCCTGTTGAGCGCGGCGTTCCGCTTGGCATCGGCGATCGCCTCCGCCGAGATGTCAACTCCCCACACGCCGCCCGACATCCGCGCGGCGAGCACCGCCAGCGTCCCGATGCCGGTGTAGAGGTCGAAGACTCGGTCGCTCTTCCCGAGCGCCGCATATGAGAGAACCGTGCGGTAGAGCGTCTCGGTCTGGGTATGGTTCACCTGATAGAAAGCGTTCGGCGAGACCTCGAAGGAGCAGTCAAGCAGCCGATCGGTAAGCCGTTCCTTTCCCCATACGAGACGATTGTGCGGTCCCAGGATCACACGGGTCCGGCGGGTGTTCACATTGACGACCACCCCGACGAGGTTCGGGATCGCGGCACGCGCCGCGGCGACGAACGCTTCTTCGGCAGGAAGTTTCGCGCCATTCAGTACGAGGATGCCGAGCACCTCACCCGTCGCATCGCCCTTTCGTGTCATGAGGTAACGCACGAGGCCGGTACCTTTCCTCTCGTCGTACGGCGCGATGCGATGCGTCTCCATATGGGCCACGAGGATCTCCTTCAAAAGATCGGCTTCCGGATGCTGAATGGGGCACCCGCGGTTCGGAACGATGCGGTAACTGACCGGCGCGTAGAAACCGACGAGGGGGAACTTGCCGCTCGCGCCGACCGGATACTGCACTTTATTGCGGTATCGCCATGGATCGCTCATTCCGATGACCGGCAGAATGCGCACCGATCGGTCCTCGAGCGCTCGGCGGATCGCCTCCCTCACCCGCCGCCGCTTCCACTCGCGCTGGGCCTCGTAGTCGAGCATCTGAAGCGTACATCCGCCGCACCGTCCGAAGACGGGACACCGTGGTTCGACGCGGGTCGGTGCAGGGGAGACGATGCGGCGCACTTCGGCTTCGGGATAGACCTCCCGCGGATCCTTGACATGAATGACCGCACGCTCGCCGGCAATGAGCCCGGTGACCAGGATCTTCTTGCCGAACGCATGAACGATGCCGGCGCCCGAAGCATCCTGCCCGTCAACGGTGACGGTGATCGTTCGATCGCTCTCGCAACGGCGGGACATGCGAAGCCTCCTCCGGTGTCGTCCCCATCCGTATCGTTCGCCCTACCGCGGAAGTCAAGGAATATGTGCCGCTCCGGTCCGTCTTTTCTTGCCACTAGCGAAAGGGATGCTAGGATGAGACGCGCACAATGACGAGGTGACATATGCGAGAACAACTTTCCCTCGTGCCGCTCGGCGGACTGCGCGAGGTCGGCAAGAACTGTCTGCTCCTCGTTTACGGGAAAGACGCCCTCATGATCGATTGCGGCATGGGGTTTCCCGGCAACGACGACTTCATGGACGACGATTTCTTCATCCCCGACTTCGACGCGATGCGCCAACTCGAGGTCAATCTCGCCGGCGTCGTCGTGACACACGGTCACGAAGACCACATCGGGGCGATCCCCTACCTGCTTCGCGATTACGAGGTGCCCGTCTATCTCACCGAGTTCCCCGCAGAACTGCTCAAGGAACGGATGGCGAAGGTTTCGCGGTACAACACGCTGGTGCCGCTCCCCGCCAAGCGCAAGAACGCCTTCGATGTCGGCCCCTTCTCGGGCAAGATGCTGCCGGTGCCGCACAGCATTCCCGAGGCGAAGGCTCTCCTCATCACGGCGGGCCCCTTCACGCTGCTTCATACGGGAGACTTCAAGTGCGACGGCTCGGGGCATTCACCGTTCCACAAGAAGGTCCCCGAAGAGGTCGATCTCATGCTCGTCGACTCGACGAACATCGAACGGGAAGGCGCTTCCCCTCAGGAAGAAGACATCATCCCCAACCTGCGGCAGATCATCGCCGAGGCGGCGGGGCGGGTCATCGTCACCGCCTTCTCTTCGAACATCGAGCGGATCCGCAACATCATCGCCATCGCACAGGAGGAGGGCCGCGTCGTCGGTCTCATGGGACGAAGCGTCCACACCTACACGCGCATCGCGCAGAGGCTCGGCCATCTGAAACTTCCCGCCTCGGTGATCACCGACGAGGCGAATTTCTCGGCGATCCCCGACGAGAAGCTGCTCATGATTGTGACCGGCTCGCAGGCGGAGCCACGCTCCATCATGAAGCGGCTTTCGCTCGACATGCTCAAGGCGGTGCCGCTCAAGTACGGTGACACGGTGCTCTTCTCATCGCGCATGATACCGGGCAACGAGACCGCCATCGGACGGATGATGGACACGCTCGTCGAGAAGGGGGTCAACCTTTTCTACGAGGCGACCGCGCAGGTGCACGCCTCGGGTCACGGCAGGCAGGCCGACCTTCTTCTCGCGGCACGCGAAGTGAACCCGACGCTCGTCGTACCAGTGCACGGTCATCTGCGCTTCATCGCGCACCACTGCCGACTGCTCGAACGCGAAGGATTCGCGGCGCGCATGATCTCGGACGGCGATGTGCTCGTCTATACCAAGGAGTATTCGGAACTGACGCGGCGCATCGACCTGCGCAAGCGCATCGTGAGCAACTACGACCCCGATCTCGTGGACATCGAGACGATCCGCGATCGCAAACGGCTCGCGCGCGCCGGCGTCATGACGATCCTCCTGACCGTGAATCTCATCGAAGGACGACTCGTCAATCCGCCGCGCTTTTTCGCCGCCGGCATCGCCTCGGCCACCGCGATGAAGAACATTGAACACGAGTTGCGAAGCCAGATTTACGCCTACTTCGCCGGGAAGAAAGGGATTGAACGCGATATCGAAGCGGTCGAAGAGGACATTCGCACCCTCGCGCGTCGCTATCTCATGGACCTCACCGATAAGAAGCCGGTCGTCACTGTCATGGTCGTGAACGGCTGACGCTACCCGCCCATCAGCACGATGGCGATAAGGACGACCGCGATGGCGCCGTATTCGCGCCGCGTCGGTCGTTCTCCGAAAAGCGCCACGCCGCCGAGGGTGATGAGTGCGATGCTCCCGGCGCTGTAGAGCGGAAAGACGACCGAGGCATCGATCGTTGCGAAGGCCTGTATCAGAAAATAACTCGATAGCATGTTCGGCACCCCGACCGCCAACCCGGTCAAGAACTCCCTTACCAAGGGGCGGTTTATTCCTTCCGGTCCCTTGTCAAAGGGACCTTGACGGGATTTGAAGAGCGCCCATGCCGCAACAACGAAGGCGACGGAGAAGAGCGTAAAGAGAAACAGTTCCTTGTACTGCGGCAACGCGTACTGCTGAAAGACCTTGTTCGAAAGTTCGGCGGATCCCACCGCGAGGAACATGAGAAGAAGGCTGATGCCGGCCCGACCACTCCCGTTTCCCTTACCGCTCTGCGACAGCGCGATCGCGACGAAGGTGAGGATGATGCCGCCCCACTGCGACGCCGTCGGCCGTTCGTGCCACAAAAGGACCGAGACAAGTATCGGGATGAGTATCGCCGACTTCGAGAAGGCGCCGGTGAGTCCGACGCCGCTCTCGCGGATGCTCCGCTGGATGCTCACAAGACCGAGGAAGTAAAGCAGTCCCGCCGGAAGGCCCCAGAGGATCGCCCACGAGATACTGCCGTCCGCCGAGAACCGCGATCCGCCGACGAAGACCGGGGACGCCTCGCGCGCCAGCGCTCCGAACGGGTCGCTGGAAACATCGCCGGGAACGAGCGCGCCTCCCGCGAGGATGACCGACAGCAGCGCCGCGACGAGGTAGTTCGCCACGATGACAGGCATCCGACGGTATGAACGCGACTCGGCGAATTTCAGGATGAGCGCCACTGCGCTGCTCGACAGGATCGCGCAGAAAAGGTGTAGCATAAAACAACGATACCGGAACTTCCGTCTCAGGACAACTTTTCGCCAGTTTGACCGTCGCGTCGTTTTCTGCTATGGTGCCCCGGCATATAAGAAAACGGAGAATGACCACCGATGCCGAAGAAAGAGACCGAAGTGCTCTGCAAGATCGTCTGTTCACGCTGCGGCAAGGAGGACTATGTTCCCTTTGTCGCCGACGGTTCCCGCAATTATTACTGCAACAGCTGTCTTCGCGAATTCAACACCGACAGGAAGCGCGGCGTCGTCAAAGAGTTCACCGATGCGAAGGGGAATCTCCGGTTCGAATTCATCTGCGATGTCTGCGAGAAGTTCCTCAAAGACCTGAAGCCTCCGAAACGGGTTCGCGGAACCCTTGTCTGCGCCGAATGCGCCGAGAAGGAACGGCGGGAGCATCGCTCGGCCAACCGGAAGCGGGTGGTGATCGTCAAAAGAGAAGACTAGCCGCGCACCTTGTGCGGCATCTCGTGCGGTATCTCCATCGATATCTCGACAAGTCCCTTGAAAAGGCCGTTCTCGAACCACGGCGCCTGATAGATGAGCTTTTTCACCCCCTTTTTCTCTATCGTGTACACATTCGGCGCCCGGCGCGTCATCATATCGCGTATCTTTTCCCGAGAGGCGGGCTGGTGGCAGTCGAACATGCTCTTCCCGACGAGCGGCGCATTGTCCGGCGTCTCGAAAGTGCGCCGCGCCTTGTCGTTCATCGCGACAATCGTGCCGTTCTCGTCGCACACCGTTATCGCGGCACAGAACTCTTTCACCCAATCGGGCATCATGGGTCACTCTCCCTCAAAAATGGCGTCGCGGCGCTTCTCGAAATCGCTCTTGCCGCAGAGCATCATGAGCGTGAACGGAGCGACCTTCTCCGCCGCTTCGCGCATGAGGCGTGCCGTCGTGCGGATGTCCCACTGGGCATGCTCATCCTCGCGGAGCGCCGAGAAGTGGTAAAGTTCCCGCGCATTGAGCATAAGAAGCACACGCCGCCGGTGGGCATTGGGGAGAATGTAGTCCTTCTCCGCCGGCGCCTTTTCGGCAAGCACCCGGTAGAGCGCCTCGCTTCGCTCGATCGCCGCCGAGAAATCCCGTTCTTTGCCGATCTCCCCAATGTTCGGCGGGACCGTGACGCCGAGCGAAAGGTCGTAGTCCTGCACAATCTGGGTCGTCATCCGGTGACGCTTGAGTTGCGCATAGTTGGTGGCGCTCACGATGAGTTCAAAGGTGAACGGGACCGCCTCGAACACCCGGTCGACCTTGTCCCAACAGGCGCGGTGGGCAAGAGAAACGCGAATGAGTTCACGCCGCTCTTCCAACGGCATCGCCTCTGCCCGTGCCAGCGCCGCCTCATAGGACCCCCCTCCGTAGGAGAAGAGGAGCGCCGCACAGAGCCGTCCATCGGGGTCGAGATCGTGCGCAACAAGCCGCACCGGCGCGATTGGACCGTTAGTCTGGCACCCTCGTTCCGACATTCTCCGGCGGATTGTTTCCGGTCGTTCGGTATCGTAGCGGGTCGGCTGGGTATATTTGATGATGGAAGGCGAAAGCGCCGCGACTTCGCGATAGATCGCCTCGGCGAGCGCACGCACTTCGGCGCGCCGGTCGGCACGGAGGCGCCGGAGCAGATGTTCCAGTTCACGGGCGTTCGCCGTCATGCCGAACTGCGTCGCCGTGGCGAGGCTCACCACATAGCGGGCATCCTCCTTCGCCCATCCATCCACCGTCCGCTCGCCGTTCTTGGCGGCGAGCAGGCTCGCATGCTTTTTGAACAGATGTTCCCGGAGCGCCGCATAGAGTTTCCGGTAGATCTCGTTCTGAAAGGCGACCGTCGCGTGGAACTCCTTCTCAAGACCCGCCGCAACGACACCGGGTGGCGTCACGAAGTCGCCGTCGAGAGTGATGTACCTCTGCGACTTCTCGGTGTAGGCGACGAGCCGGAATTGCTGGACCGCCTCGGCGGCGAGACGCGAGACGCCGACGATGTCAAGGTTAAAGACGGCGTGTTCGGCGACCGAGGCATGGCCGAGCCCGAAGATGATGGTCTCGTTCGACTTGCGCGCCTTGTCGGTCGCGGTGCGCGATTCGGCGCGCAACTCCCCGATGTCGCGCGGATCCCGCGAGATGCGGGCATAGGCCGCCGAAAGCGTCTCGGGCGTCACATTGTCGGCCTCCCAATGGGCGCGCTCCCTGAGTTCCCTCACTATCTCGGCATCGACATTGTATCCGGCCAGAACCACCTTCATCGTGCATCCTCTCGTCGAACGGGCAAGTATAGCGTACTGCTCCCCCAACGCAAGGAAAGAACTTTTCATCCCCTTGACACGCCTTCGGGGGTCGCTTATAGTCGCTTCACGAAAGACATCATGCGGAGGATCCCATGGCGGAGCGGAAGTTCAGGTTGGTCACGCGGAGCGATTTCGACGGGCTCGTGTGCGGCGCCATCTTCAAGGAACTGGGGCTCATAGACGAAGTGCTCTTCGTCCATCCCAAGGACATGCAGGACGGCCTCATCAAGATAACCGACCGCGACATCACGACCAACCTTCCCTATGTCGAAGGTGTCCACCTCTGCTTCGACCACCATCTCAGCGAGACGATCCGCGTCACGATGCGCCGCTCGAACCACATCATAGACCCCGAGGCGCCGAGCGCCTCGCGCGTCGTCTATAACCACTACCATGGCAAGAAGACCCTGCCGCGCATCACCGAAGAGATGATGGCGGCGGTGGACAAGGCCGACTCGGCGCACTTCACCATCAACGAGATACTCAACCCCGAGCAGTGGGTGCTTCTCAACTTCCTCATGGACCCGCGCACCGGCCTCGGGCGGTTCCGCGACTTCCGCATCAGCAACTACGACCTCATGATGCTCCTCATAGACCTCGTCCGGGAAAAATCCATCGAGCAGATACTCGAACATCCCGATGTGAAGGAACGCAGTTCCCTCTACTTCGAGCACCAAGATCTCCATCGCGCCATGATGCAGCGAAACGCCAAGGTGAGCCGCAATCTCGTCAAGGTCGACCTTTCCCGCGAGACGGTCATCTACGCCGGGAACCGCTTCGTCATCTACGCGCTGTTCCCCTACTGCAACATCAGTCTCACGAAGATGTGGGGCGTAAAGAAGGAGAAGGTCGTCTTCAGCGTCGGCAAATCGATCTTCAATCGCACCTCGAAGACGAACATCGGCGAGCTCATGCTCAAATACGGAGGCGGAGGCCACCGCAACGCCGGCACCTGCCAGATAGAGCCGGCGCGGGCCGATGCCGTCGAGAAGGAGATCGTCGAGGCGATACTGAGAGACGGATAAACAGCGGCGCCTCCCTCGTGGGAATAAGGATACGAGATTTTTTGTTTGTGCGCTGGAATCACTGTTCACCGGCAAGGAGAATCTGATGGCAATCGCGATGCTCACCGAACAGATCAAACAGGAATCGGCGACCATCCGCGCCCTGAAAAGCGAGATACAGAAGATCATCGTTGGGCAGGAAGAGCGGGTCGAGGCGCTCATCAGCGGCATCATCGCCGACGGGCACATCCTTCTGGAGGGCGTTCCCGGCCTCGCCAAAACGACCGGCGTGCGCGCCTTCGCGGCGGCGTCCGACCTTGAATTCAAGCGGATCCAGTTCACGCCCGATCTGCTTCCCGCCGACATCATGGGAAGCCGCATCTTCAACATGGAGAAGCGTGAGTTCGAGGTCAAGACCGGCGTCATCTTCGCCAATGTCATCCTCGCCGACGAGATAAACCGCGCGCCGGCCAAGGTACAGTCGGCCCTTCTCGAAGCGATGCAGGAGCGGCAGGTGACGATCGGGGACAAGACCTTCCCCCTGCCCGATCCGTTCATCGTCCTCGCCACGCAGAATCCCATCGAGCAGGAGGGGACCTATCCACTCCCCGAGGCGCAGGTGGACCGTTTCATGTTCAAGGTGCTCATCGGCTACCCGTCGCGCGACGAAGAGATGCGCATCGTCGAACGGCACGAACGGCGCGAGTTCGATCAACCGCTCGCGAAGATCGTGAATCGCGCGGCCATCAAGACATGGCGCTCCATCGTCGGCAACCTCTATACCGACGAGCGGATCCGGCGCTACGCCGTTTCGCTCGTCTTCGAGACCCGCGAGGCGCGCAAGAACGACCTCCGCGCCCTCATCGAGGTCGGCGCGAGCCCGCGCGCGAGCATCTACCTTGTGCTCGCGGCCCGCATCCGCGCCTTCATGGAAGGGCGCGCCTTCGTCACCCCCGACGATGTGAAAGAGGCCGCCTATCCGGTGCTCCGTCATCGCATCATACCCAGTTTCGAGGCCGAGGCGGAAAAACTCTCGACCGACGAGATCGTCCGCCGCGTGCTCGAACAGGTCGAGGTTCCCTGAGCGCTATGCTGCAGGAAGAGCTCCTCAAGCAGATACGGCTCATAGACATCAAGGTGCGCCGTCAGGTCGAGTCATCTCTGCAGGGATCCTATCACTCGCTGTTCAAAGGACACGGCATCGAGTTCCAAGAGGTGCGCGAGTATGCCGAGGGCGAGGATGCGCGCCTCATAGACTGGAATGTGACGGCACGCATGGCGAAGCCCTTCGTGCGCGTCTATCGCGAGGAGCGCGAACTCACCGTCCTTGTTATCGTGGACATCTCGGCTTCGACCCGCTTTGGCCGCACATGGTCGGCGCGCGAGGTCATGGCGACGCTCGGCGCGGCGCTCGCCTTTTCGGCGATACGCAACGGCGATAAGGCGGGACTGCTCCTTTTCAGCGATCGTATCGAAGAATACATCCCCCCCCGCCGGGGACGCAACCACCTCCTCACCATCATCCGCTCCCTCCTCGCGACACCGCCCCGGGGAAGAGGCACCGATCCCGACATCCCGTTCCGCTTCGTCACCCAGGCGCTGAAGAAGCGGTCGCTGTTCTTCTTCCTTTCCGACATGCACTTCGGCGACCTTCCCGAAAGCGCCTCGCTCACGGCGCGCCGTCATGATATCGTCCCGATCGCGGTGTTCGATCGCATGACCTACGAGGCCCGACGGATCGGTGCCGTCCGCGTTCGCGATCCCGAGAGCAGCGCCGTGCGCGTCGTCGATCTTTCCGAGGCGGCCGAGATACGCTGGCGACGCTTTCGCGACGAGAAGGATGACGCCTTCCGGCGGCTTGGCGCCTCGCCCATCTGGGTCGAGAACCAACAGGACTTCATCAATGACCTTATTCTGGGATTCCGGCGCATGGAACGGAAGGCGACGCGATGATCCTTCATTCTCTTTTTCTCATCCTTCTTCCTGCGCTCCTTTTCGCGGAGAGCGTGGCTCCGCAACCGGGGGAAAAAGAGATCTTCCTTGGCGAGCCGCTCATCCTGACGGTGCCGGTCAGGCCGGGCAAGGAGATCTCCGCCGCGCTCGCGGAAGAGTCGGCGAACTTCTCGCTCATCAGGACCGAACCGGCAGGCGAACGGATCCGCATCACCCTTTCGGCGCTCGAAACGGGGGCGCTCAGGACCCCGCCGATCGTCCTGCGCAACGACGGCGCCGAACTGCGCGTCGAACCGGTCGATGTGACGGTGAAGCCGAACACCACCGAGAGCGAGACGCAACTGCGCGACATCAAGCCGCCGGCGAAAGCCTACGAAGCTGACCATACGCTTCTCTGGATAGTCGGCGGCGCTCTCGCCGTCGCCGCACTGTTCCTCCTTTTCTGGCGTCTTTCAAAACGACGCCGGAAACAGGTCGTCATCCCGGTCGCGCAGAAAACGCCCTATCAACTGGCGTTGGAGTACCGGCGCCGCGCCGAACAGCAACTGCAAGAGATGGACTACGAGGCCTTTGCCGACACGGTCACCGCAGGGCTCCGGCACTACCTCGAACTAGTGAAGCACCGCCCCTTCCTCGAGATGACGACCGGCGAGATACGGCGCGCCCTCAAGAAAAGCGATGTTGCCGCCGAAGATGCCGAACGCATTGTCGCGTTCCTCGCCGACGCGGACCGATTCAAGTATGCCGATGAGGCTTTTACGAGCGACCGCTTCTCGGCGTTCCTCGACGAGTTCTCGCGCATCGTAGACAAGATCGAACGCTCCCGGAGCGTCTCTACCCTGCCGGGAAGCAGCTAACCGTCCCCGCGCCGCAGTCGGTCAAGGTCCTCGAAAAACACTGGATACGATTTCGCTACGGCTGATGCTCCGCGTATCGCGATCGGTCCGAACCGAAGCGCCGCTACCGCTGCCGCCATCGCAATGCGATGATCGCCGTGAGCACCGAGGAGCACCGTTCCATCGCTCTCACGCACCGCAAGCGACTGGATCACGAGGTCGTTTCCTTCTCTTACGATCCGCGCTCCGATCCTGGCGAACTCCTCTTGCAGCGCCGTCGCCCGGTCACTCTCCTTGTGACGGAGACGGGAAACGCCCGTAAGCCGCGAGACACCGGAAGCAGTGAGCGCAAGCGCCGTGAGCACCGGGAACAGATCGGGCGCGTCGGTGAGATCGGCGGTGAACGAACGGAGCGGCTGTGCCGTCACGGTAACCTTTCCCTGTCCACACTCTATCCGAGCACCCGCCTTACGCAGAACCTCCAGCACAAGGCTGTCAGCCTGCTGAGAGGGCATTGAAAGACCCTCTACGGTGACGCGGCCCGCGACCGCTCCGGCCACAAGAAGCGCCGCAGCGCTCGACCAATCACCTTCGACCGCATAGCGGCAGGCACGGTACCGCTGGCGTCCCGGAATAACGAACCGATTACCCTTCTCCCACTGCGCCATGATCCCGAATGCGCCAAGAACCTCGAGGGTCATCGCCACATAGGGGCGGCTTGAAAGGTTGACGACCGTAAGCACCGAGTCATTCTCGGCACAGGGAAGCGCCATAAGGAGTCCGGTGAGCGCCTGAGAACTTATGCTCCCGTCCACCACCGCTTCTCCGCCTCGCAACGGACCGCGCACGGTGATGGGCGGAAAACCGCCGGTCGTTTCACAGCGGGCGCCGAGCATGGTAAGCGGCTCCACCAGCATCGAGACCGGTCGCCTTAGCAGCGACCCCGCCGCGGTGAGCGTCACCGGGCGGTCGGCAAGCGCGGCGATCGGCGCGAACATCCGGAGCGCGAGGCCCGACTCGCCGCAGTGGACCGGCGTTCCCTTGGGGTCGAAGCCGCCGCGGATGACGAGAGAGTCGTCCTGATGCGGCCCGACCGTTGCTCCGAGAGCGGCAGCGGCACCGAGTGCGGCGCGGGTATCGTCACAGAGACCGTGGGCAGCAAGCACCGTTTCGCCGTCGGCAAGAAGCGCCGCCGCGATCGTCCGCTGGAAGTAACTCTTCGATGCAGGAGCGGTAACGCCTCCTTTCACCGGCCCCGGAGTGACAACGATCGTGGAATCACCGGTCGTCATAACTATCCGTTATAAAGCAAAAACACCAAAAGGACACTGGGGGTCATCACCAAGCGGATCGCCGCCAAGCGCCGCTACGAGCGCCCGGCAACCGGCGCACCCCTCATAGCCGCACGATCCGCAAAATCTGCCGTTCAACTGCGGCGCGACGACCACCGGATCGTATGCGGCAAGCCGATCGAGCACCACCACCATCGAATCATCGGGGATCCGGGCGACCTTATGCGGATAGCGGCGGCAGGGATACACCGAACCGTCGGGCATGAGCGCCATCGAAGAGCGGCCAAGGTTGCAGAGCGCTCCGCGAAGCGGCTCATCGGAACTCCTCGGATCGGTAGCCACCCAAAAGGCGCGGTAGGCCAGAAGCTCGCGCCAATCGGCATCGGCATCGGTTTCTCGGCAAACTGCTTGGACCACCTCGCGCCATTCGACGGCATGGAGAACCTGTTCTACATCCCGGCCCTGAGCAAGCGGCACATAGCGCTCGAAAATAACACCGGCGACACCAAGCGAGCGGGCAAGCGCGCAGATCCCCGGGACCGTATCGGCATTGGCGCGTTGAAGTGTCACCATGAGCACTATCGGCTTTCCGGTAACCTGAAAACGGGCAATGTTCTCCGTCGCCACGGCAAAGTGGCCGGCGCCGCGGATCGCGTCGTTCACCGCCGGGTCGTGCGATTCGAGAGAGACTTTGATCATCGAAAGGATGTTGAGCGTCGCAAGGTTTTGCAGAATGACATCGGTACAAACGGTGCCGTTGGTGATAATGCACAGCTCGCCGAGGTTCGGATACCGCGAAAGATGACCGAGCAGTTCGAAGATACCGGGAAAGATAAGCGGCTCGCCGCCGGTGACATTCACCGAGACCTTCCCGTCAAAAAAGGGAAAGATATGTTCGGTCATGGCAATGAGCGTCTCCACCGACGGCTCCTGTGACGCATCGAAGCGCTCCTGATAACAGTGGCGGCACCGCCGGTTACACCGGTCGGTGATGTGCCACTGGAAACCAAACGATTCAGGAGCCCGTTCTCCGGCGTCGCGACACATGGGCCTCACTCAGACCAAAAGCCAAACGAGCGTTACTATAGCGGAGCAGTCGATAAAGGCAAACTGACGCTCCATCCTCGCACCATGAGGGAGATTTTTTGACAACCGCACCGTTTTTCGGAAAATAAAACAACGAGCAACGGAGCGACCGATGGAAGGCGAACCAAAGTTCCGACTGGTCAACGACGAACAGATCTACACCTACGAAGAGATCGCAGAGAAAATCCTTTCTGCCGAAGTCTCTTGTAACACTCTTATCTGGGAGCCGGCGCTTCCCGACTGGGTGAAGATCCGCGACTATCCGGCATTTCGCGACGCGCTCGCCGAACGGGAACGGATCGCTCAAGAGGCGCTCGCCAAGGCGATGGGCACCGACAAGGAGTCGCTTGAACGGAAGGAGATGCGCTCTCTGTTCGAAGAGGTCTCTCAGGAAAAACAGCGTCTCGCGTTCGCTCATACCCCATGGCTTCGCTGGACGGTGACCCTTTTTGCCTGTGCCGCAATGATCGCCTCGACGGCGAAGTTCCTCCGGACACTTTTCTACACGAAAGAAGGACAAACCATTCTCGGGACGGTGGTCGAAGAGGAGAAAGAAACGATAGATGTCGAGCGGATCCGCATGGCTTCGGGGGTCACACGGCTCGACGAGGTGAAGGGGATCACCGTCAAAAAGATCGAAAAGAAGAAGGAAAAGGACCTGCTCGCCAGCTACGGCGCGGAAACGCTGGAGATGGCGCACAGGTACCGCCGCATCGGCCTGCGCGACCTGATGGCCGCGTGCCTGATGATCGACGGTTTCAATCCGCGCCCGCGT
>CAYNMQ010000029.1:13265-13616 GCA_964398245.1 uncultured Spirochaetales bacterium
GGGGATCACCGTCAAAACGATCGAAAAGAAGAAGGAAAAGGACCTGCTCTACTATGTGATCGCCGAGATCAAAGCGGAAGAAAAGGCCGAGAAGCAACAGAAGGCAACGGCCGCTCCGGAGACAAAGGAAGAACAGAAAAAACCGGTCAATCTCTTCGACAAGGTCTCCGACGAGGAGGTGGAGCAGTTTCGCCGCTCGCTCCTTGCAAAGACCGGCTACAGCGGCTCGAAGAACACCGTCGTGAAGGACAATGCCGCGAAAATGGCGGCGCTTCCCGAGGAACTCTCCTCGAAACAGGTCGCCGCGGTCGTCAAAGAGAATTCGAACTCCACCATCGCCTACTGCTACAA
>CAYNMQ010000030.1:0-13576 GCA_964398245.1 uncultured Spirochaetales bacterium
GTGCCGACTTCGATGTGGTAACGGAAGCGGAGGGAAGCGACTTGGTTCACGACCGCGATAGCGACGGTGACATGGACATTGATAGTGACATAAGCGGCGACATTGATATTACTATGGATGCCGATGTCGAAGGGCTTCCTTCCGATCAAGAGAACGATGTTGATACAGATACCGCTGAAGAGGACGGTGAATGGTCTGTTGACAGCGATGTGTCTCCACTGGAGCAAGACCCGTTCGTAGGTGATGACAGCGGTTTCCCAGACGATACCGATATAACGGACGATGCTGTCCCGGTAGATGATACCCCAATACCCGATAACGATACAGCGACATCCTCATGCGGTGACGGGCAGAATGTTTTGTCAAACGGGCTCGTCCTCTATCTCAGGATGGACGAGCCGCCGCTGTTCTCGACGGTCTACGATTCTTCGGTAAACCCGGTCAACGGAAAATTCTCGGCGGGAGCCTCGCTAGGGAACGCCGGTGTCCGGGGGGGAGCGCTGGCATTCAACCAATACAGCAATCTCCAAATACCGCACAATGCCAAACTGAGCCTTGCGAGTACGATGAGTGTGGTAGCGTGGGTCAACCTTCCTGATAACGGAGATGCCAATACCCGGCCTTATTTGGTGGTAGGAAAAGGTTCCGGACGGCAGGCGAACTATGTCATGTGGCGGGAGAACGACCGTAAATTGAGTTTTGTGCACCATACTTGGGAACTCAATGGGATCTGTTGCGGGGTCAAGTCGCTGGGGAACATAGACGATGGCATGTGGCACCATGTGGCGGGTACTTATGACGGGAGCGTCGTGCGTCTCTATGTTGACGGTGTTCTGCAGGGTACTTCCGATCCTTGTTCGATGCCGCCGGTACCCAACAGCGATCCGGTCACCATAGGAATTGTTAAGAAGAATGTAGATTACACCGATCGCTACACCGGCACCGGCTATATTGACGAGGTGCGTATCTACAATCGAGCGCTCTCGCAGGATGATATTCTCCTTTTGCGTGACGCACCGCATGAGTTTTGTGATGATGGCAATACTAATGAAGCAGACGGTTGTGATACCAGTTGTCAGGTAGCCTCGAACTATATCTGTTATGGTTCTCCTTCGACCTGCGAGATACCGGCGCCATGGCAGTGTACCAATTCGATCCAAATATGCGACAGCCAGTACGATTATCTCGATTCTTCATATTACGATTATTATTACCGGAGTTGGGTGGGGACCTCATTGCAAGTCCGTGCCGATGGGGTCGCCCTATGGACCTCGCCCTCTTTTTCGATCAACCAATGGATTGACTATACTCCGGGTGCCAAATGTTGGCCGACATGGTACAACTTCACCTTCACCAATGGGCAGACCGTCGAAGCGGTTTATACGGCGAAGGGAAGCTATAACCCCAACCAATGCTACTTCACGATAAAAAGTACGACAGGCGGCGGGGGTAGCGTGATTACAACCACCACCGCTACCGGTAGTGGCCAATGGCCGGCGAACTATTCCTACACCGGCACCTGCCAACAGCCGTAAAAAGTGTGGAGGGAGATTCCAATGAAATGCCTTTCTTGGCTTTTGTTTGCGTTCTTCTTCTCTTTTCTGGTGAGCGGCTGTATGACGGAAGAGCCTGAAGAAGGAGAATGTATCACCGCATTCGACTGCGGCGAGGGATACGACTGTATCAACAATGTGTGCGTAGAAATACCGGACGACTCGGGATACACGGACAAAGCGTGGAATGATACCGGGGAAGGAGATGGGGCGTGGGAAGAGCAAGAAGAGGGGGCGGTGTTTTTCGATGACAAGATTGCTGACATGTATAGAAAGGACGAGAACGCTTTTCCTGAAGAAAAAGAGACCGACGAAGATCTCTTTTCCGACGAGGGCGATGTTGGCGATGACGATGTGATGAACGACACGACTCCGCCAACGGTATCCGCGACCAACCCGTCCCCGAATGAGACGAATGTCGGTGTAGGGACGGCGATCGAGATCACCTTTAGTGAGCCGATGAACGAAGCATCGCTGACCGCTTCGACGATACAGGTAAAGCAGGGAGCAACAAGCGTAGGCGGGACGGTTTCCTATACTGCCTCTACTTTTACCGCAACCTTCACTCCCAGCGCCGCTCTTTTGTACAACACTACCTATACCGTGACGGTCACCACCGGGGTCGTGGACATGGCAGGCAACCATTTGGCAAGTCCGTATCTCTTTTCTTTTACGACCGCCGCAGAAGAGATAAACGAGTGTGTCACGATGAATAATCCCTGCGACGATCAGGGCGATGTCTCTGCCACCTGTACCGATGTGGTAGGTTCTTACTCCTGTGCCTGCTCCAGCGGATTTACCTTTTCGGGCGGCACCTGTCAGGACATCAACGAATGTCTCATCGCTAATGGTGGATGCGACAGTTTGACCACCTGCACGAATACTGTCGGTGGCCGGACCTGCGGCCCTTGTCCTTCCGGTTACAGCGGCAGTGGAGAAACGGGATGCAGCGATATCAATGAATGCACCACCCTGTTCAACCCGTGCGATAACAACGGAGACACTGCGGGACAGTGTCATAATACGAGCGGTAGTTATTACTGCGTTTGTTCCTCAGGGTTCACCGACAACGGCGGCGCTTGCGTTGATGTGGATGAATGTGTCGCCAACCCGTGCAACGACAACGGTGACGCGAATGCCGGTTGCACCAACTACCCCGGCACTTACGATTGCTCCTGCTCCTCAGGTTTCGTAAAGACAAGCGGAACCTGTCAAGATGTGAACGAGTGTGCGAGTGGCAATGGCGGTTGTGCACAGACCTGCACCAACACGGTTGGTTCTTACTCTTGCTCCTGTGCGAGCGGCTATGTCCTCAATGCCGATGGGAAGAGTTGCGACGATATAGATGAATGTGTAGCGCAGTCGAATCCTTGCGATAATAACGGGGACGCCGGTGCCGTCTGCACGAACTTGCCGGGCTCTTACTCATGCACTTGTTCGGGCGGGTTCACCTTTTCGGGTGGTTCCTGTCAAGACGTCAATGAATGTATTCAGGGGACCCATAACTGCGACGCGCACGCCACCTGTACCAATACCGTCGGAAGCTTCACCTGTTCCTGCAACGCATACTATACCGGGAACGGCATCACCTGTACTTTCTGCAACACCGACGGGCAGTGCGGCGCAACCTGTACCGCGTGCGGCGGTGGAACGCCGTACTGTAAAGACTACGGCAACGGGACGACGCAGTGCGTGCAGTGTCGTACCGACGGCGACTGCACGAGCGGCTATGTCTGTAATACTTCGAATCAGTGTGTGCAACCGGTGCCGCCGGAATCCTGTACGACCGGGACCCAGAGCCGTGACCGGTGCTCTAACGCCCGTATCATCGGGCGGAGCACCGCTAAGACCTCGAGCGGCTATGTGATATCCGACAACACCTGCTCTGCCTACAACCGTGTCGATCAGTCGAGTGGCTGCTACGATGCCGGGGCTGACCATGTGTACCGCATCTACCTCCGCGCCGGAGAAACGGCAGCGATCACGCTGTCGAATAGTTGGGCATGCCCTGCGTACAGTTCTTCCTACTGGAACTCGACGCTCGCCATTTACAATGATGTCGGATGCGGCTCATCGGCGCGGGTGTGGTGTGACGACTACTTTGAAGGAACAAAGAGCTATACCGCTCCTGCCGACGGCTGGTACTACATTGTGGTTGACGGTTCTACCGCCTTTGATGACGAGGGCGACTACACGCTGACCGTGAAACTTCAGAACTGCGTCACGACGGGATGCAACTGCCCGTAAGTGTTTTCGTGACGATCATCGGTAGCGTTGCTGTTCATTTGACGCCTCTTTCCTTTTGGCTATACTCGTTTTTTGATGATCTATCGTAGAGAGGAAGGTGTTCCATGTTGCTGAAAGGAAAACCGGCGGCGGATGCGCTCATCGAGAAACTTGCTGCCCTCAATCCGCCTAAACTGACGCTTGCGGTCTTTCATTCGGCAGGGGATGCTTCTGCCGAGAGTTACCTCAAGGCGAAAGAAAAAACGCTTTCCCGGCTTGGGTTTAGATTGGAGGTCGTCACCTTTGCCCGCGATATCACGAGAGAACAGTTCTGGCCCCCTTTTGACAAGGTGAATCGTGATCCGGCGATACACGGAGTCATGGTCGAGACCCCAGTGCCGGCGACCGTTTCCGTAGAGGAGATAGCGAGCCGCATAAACCCGCGCAAAGATGTTGACGGTATTTCGGCAGTAAACCAAGGTGTTCTTTATGCGACCCGGGAAGAGCGCTTGGTACCCTGTACCGCAATGGGGGCTGTAGTCCTCCTCGAGCACTACGGCGTTGCGCTGAACGGGAAGCGGGTCCTCGTCGTCGGGAGGAGCGCCACGGTGGGACTACCTTTATTCAAACTGCTCCTCAACCGGAACGCAACGGTCACGGTGGCGCACAGCAAGACGCCTCATCTTGAGAACCTCGTAAAAGAGTTCGAGGTCATCGCGGTGGCGGCAGGGAAAGCGGGGCTGATCCGGTCATCCTCTCTTTCAGATGGCGCCACCGTCGTAGATATCGGCATCAATGTCGGGACCGATGGCTCTCTTTGCGGCGATCTGCTGATCGAGTCCCCCGGAGAAGAGAAACGGATACACTATTCCCCCGTTCCGGGCGGCGCTGGAGTGGTGACCAACGCGGTGCTTCTGCATAACTTGGTAATGTGTCATAAGCTGCAACAGGAGGGTTAGGCGATGAGAACCATCGACGAGATCATGAAAGCGCTTCCTCACCGGTATCCTTTTCTCCTCGTTGACCGGGTACTCGAAGAGGAGCCGGGCAAGCGAATAAAGACGCTCAAGAATGTTTCGGTCAATGAACCGCACTTCCAAGGACACTTCCCCTTTTATCCTATCATGCCGGGGGTGCTCATCGTCGAAGCGATGGCGCAAAGCGCCGGGATCCTTTTCGCCGATGCTGCATCTAGCGGACGCAAGATGCTCTTTATGGGCATTGATGCCTGCCGCTTCCGTAAGGAGGTCAGGCCGGGGGACCAGCTGGTGATGGATATCGAGGTCATTCAGCAACGCGGCGCCATCCTTAAGTTCAAAGGAGTGGCCACGGTGGATGGTCAGAAGGTCGCCGAAGCGGAGATGATGGCGGCGCTCGGCGATGCCTAGACTGATCTCTCTTATCTCTGCGGGGAACGACCCCTTGCTGTTGTTGATCTCCCGATGGACCGCCGTTGTCGGGAGAAGAAACCGCAAGATCCTGTTCCCCAAGAAGCTCGATGTCGAGAAGAAGACGCTTCGTATCGCGGTTCCCAACAGCATGGTCCGTGCCCAGTATGAACCGCTTCTGTCGCTTATCGTGGAGAAAATAGCGCAGGTGGCGCCCGGCATGCCGGTGGAAAAGATCGTTCTCTCGGTGGAACCGCGCTATTTCGCAGGGAACGCAGAGCTCACGGAACCGCCGGTCGTTTCCGTAGATCCCGCACCGGAAGCGGTGGGGAACGCCCGGCAGCGCCTTGTCGAAAAAGGGGTCTCTCCCCGCCTTGCCACGACGCTTGCTCACATAGAGGTCATGCTCGAACAGAACCGCGATGCGGATAAGTAAAGAGGCGCTCCTTGCACTGATCGTTCCGGTGCCTCCCGAGGAGCATCTTGTCATAGAGGTCTCTGGAGATCTGATCGCAGGAACCGCCCGATGTGCTACGGAATGGTCGCTGGCGCACTATTTTCAATCGTTCCGGCCCTCCAACCGTGTTTCCGGGTTCATCGTGTTCTTGGGCGCGGGGGCATCTCCTCCTGATCCGTATGCTCTCATTGACGAATGTCTGGTGCGTGAAATGGCGCTCGTCTCTCGGGATGCAAACGGTATCCCGCAAAACCTGCTGTTCTGCCGTCGCGGCGACATCCCGGCGAGGGGAAGGCGCTATCCCTTCTTTCTCATGCCGGAGAGATTGTTCTCCGACCGATGCGATGCGGTGACGGGAGCGTTGGTGCTTTTCAACGGCGTCCATGCGAAACCGTTCGTCAGAGAGATGATGAAGTTGACCCGGGATGCCGGGTTCTCCGTTACGGCGACACTCATCCACCGTTCAACACGGTTGGTCCCCGCGGCCGTGCGCGCTCTTGCCGACCGGATCTCCGCGACAGGAGACTCATGCGATACGATCATATTCGCCAGCGATCCGGGGGAACGGGCGATAGTCCTGCTTGCAGAATTGACCGGCAAGGAGGTTTTCACCAGAGAGGATCTCATAGTCTCGATATTCGAGAAGCGTGCCGTCGGACATAGCGGCAAACTGACCGCGTCGGCTTCGGCGGTCGAACGCGAGAAGGTGCGTCGCCATGAGCGGTCGCATGGTTTGTCGCGCATCACCGGCGGTGTCTTGGGCGCTCGCGGCCCCGGTGAAACGATTAAAGAGGAACGCAAGCGGCTTCTCAAGCGCCGGGAGAAGCATATCCGGGAGGCTCTCGACAAGGAGCGGGATCGGCGCGACCGGCAACGGCGGTTTCGTTCCCGCACCGCATATCCCACCGTTGCTGTCGTCGGCTATACCAATGCGGGAAAGTCAACGCTGTTTAACGCGATCGTCGGAGAACAGGTGGTTCGTTCGGCGGACGAGTTCTTTTCCTCGATAGATCCCAAGATCCGCCTCGTGACGCTCTGGGGGAAGAAGATGTTCCTTCTTGACACCGTCGGTTTCATTGAGGGCATGTCCCGCGGCGTATTCGATGCGTTCGTTCCTACTTTCGACGAGATACGGCACGCCGCACTCGTGCTCCACATCATTGACCCGACGGGGCGCGGATGGCTTCGCAAGAAGGAGGAGGTAGAGCATATTCTCGACAGGTGCGGCGTCTCCGCTGAAAAGGTAATGGCTCTCTACTCAAAGCGCGATCTTTGCGATCCGATCGCTTTCGCCGGTGATGGTATCCACGCCTATGCCGCCGGTAGCCGGGAGGACATCAGGCGGATAAAGCGGTTATTATACGAGCGCTTGTTCGGAGAGTCTCCCGTCTAACGGGGGATCCCGACCCCATAATAGTCGAACAGCCTGCGCGCTTCGTGATCGCGGGAGTAGATGTTACGGAGATCGAAAAAGAAACGGTCCTTCATAAGTGACCTGAGGCGCGGCAGATCCATGCCGCGGAACTGATTCCATTCAGTGAGGATCACGAGGGCATGGGCGCCGTTCGCCGCATCGTAGGCATCGGCGCAGTATGTGATCGCCGCCGCGTGGTCGGCAAGACGCCATTTGGCTTCAGCGAATCCCTGAGGGCAATAGGTGCGTATAAGGGCTCCCTCTTTGATAAGAGCCGGGATAATGAAGAGGGACGGCGCTTCGCGCATGTCGTCCGTCTCGGGCTTGAAGGTGAGGCCGAGGACGGCGACGGTTTTTCCTTTGAGAGTCTTCATGGCGGAGACTATCTTATCCACCATCGCTTGTTTTTGTTTCTCGTTCGCCTCGATGGCGGCTTTGACCACCATCAGTTCGACGCCATGCTTTTTACCGATGTCATAAATAGCCTTTGTATCCTTGGGGAAACAAGAGCCGCCATAGCCGGGGCCGGCGTGGAGGAATTTCGGTGAGATACGGCCATCCATGCCCATGGCTTTGGCGATGTCCTGCACATTGGCTCCAACCTTTTCAGCGAGCAAAGCCATCTCGTTGATGAAAGATATCTTTGCCGCGAGAAAGGCGTTCGAGGCATACTTTATCATCTCGGCGGTCTCGATCGTGGTAAAGACGAACGGCGTTTGGTTGAGGTAGAGAACACGGTAGACCTGTTGCATCACCTCTTCGGCGCGTTTGCTTTCGCTTCCGATGACGACACGGTCGGGATGGGTAAAGTCATGAACGGCATGTCCTTCCCGTAAAAACTCGGGGTTCGATACGACATCGAATTCGTAGGAGACGCCTCGTTTGCTCAGTTCCCCGGCTATCGTTTGTTTCACCAGTTTCCCGGTGCCGACGGGAACCGTGGATTTGTCGACGACGCCGGTGTGTTTATTGAGATAACGACCTATCTCGCGTGCCGCGGCAAGAACATACTGGAGGTCGGCCGAACCATCGTCCTTGGGAGGGGTTCCGACCGCAATGAAAACGACCGATGACGATTCGACCGCCTCTTTCATGGCGGTGGTGAAGGAGAGGTGCCGATTAGTGATGTTGCGGGCGACCACATCATCAAGTTCCGGCTCGTAGATGGGGATCTTTCCTGTCTTGAGCAGGGCGATCTTTTTTTCGTCTATGTCCATGCAAATGACATCGAGTCCAAAGTCGGCGAGACAAGCGCCGGTGACGAGTCCTACATAGCCGGTGCCGATAACCGCGATCTTCATGTGGGCGGTCTCCTGTTATGATGTCCGTTGGTTGTTCAATGGTCCGCGGCGGAAGATCCCGCGGGTATCGATGATCACTTTTTCTTCCAGCAGAGAACGGTCCAGCGCGTAATATTCGCGGTGATTGACGAGCAAGACGACGATCTCGCTCTTCTCAAGGAGCTCGGGAAGCGGCGTCGAAGGGAAATCGAGGTCGTGGTGAGAAAGATAGGGATCATGGACCAATACCTCGCCGATCTCTTCGGCGATGAGCGTTCGCACGATCTCAAGAGCGGGCGATTCGCGAATATCATCAATGTCAGGTTTGTAACTGATGCCGAGACACCCGATGATCGGACGCTTGAATCGTGCGGCATGCTTCTTGACCTTCTCCACGATCGCATGCGGCCGCGCATCGTTTATCTCGCGCGCCGTTCGGATGAGCCGGGCGGTTCCCGGAACGGAATCCACGATGAACCACGGATCGACGGCGAGACAATGGCCGCCGACTCCCGGGCCGGGGGAAAGGATCTTCACCCGCGGATGACGGTTCGCCAGCTCGATGAGTTCCCACACATCTATGTCGAGCTCGTCGCAAATGGCGGAGAGCTCGTTCGCAAAGGCGATGTTCACATCGCGGTAGGAATTCTCGACGAGTTTCGCAAGTTCGGCGGTTCGGGCGTTGGTGAGGTAAATGGTTCCCTTCACGAAAGTGCGATAGAGATCGGCGCACACCTTCGCGGATCGGTCGTTGACGCCACCGATGATGCGGTCATTTTCTATCGTTTCCCTGAGTATGTGGCCGGGAAGCACCCGTTCCGGCGCGTGCGCTATGAACAGTTCGGCTCCGATGCGCAGTCCGCTTTTCTTGAGGATCGGCGCGATGATTCCGTCGCAGGTGCCGACCGGAGAGGTTGACTCGAGCACGACCAGATTCCCGCGACGGATGAAAGGAACGATAGCCTCAGCGGCCTCTTCAACGAAAGTCATGTCGGGCTTGTGTCCTTCTTTGAACGGCGTCGGGACACAGATGAAGAAGGCGTCCGCCTCACAGGGGACGGTGTCCGCCTTCAGTTTGCCGGAGCGGACCGCCGCCTTGACGAGAATGTCGAGGTCCGGCTCGACAATGTGGATGCGTCCGCTGTTGACCGTGTCCACGACTTTCTGCGAGACGTCTACACCGTGGACCTCGTATCCCTTGGTGGCAAGGATGCTGGCGGTCGGCAGGCCGATGTAACCGAGCCCCATCACGCAGATCTTTTTCATTTTTCGATTGTTGCTCATGCCGTATCCCGATCTTCTTTCAGTTGTTTCGTTGTGAACGGAGAATATAGAAGAAGAGAAGCGGAAGGCGATACAACCTCTTCTGCCAGAGACGACGCGGCTCGCACAAAAGGCGGTAAAACCATTCGAGGCCGAGTTTGCGGAAGAGGAGCGGCGCGCGCGACACGCGTCCCGCGACGACATCGAAGGTGCCGCCGACGCCGGTCATGAATTTGACGCTTCGAAGAATGGTCTCTCGGTGCGCGCGCAGGAAGAACTCCTGTTTGGGCGACCCTAACGCCACGAACAGGATGTCTGCGCCCGACTCAACTATCTGTTTCACAATGAGCGGCTCCTCTTCCGGCGTGAAATAGCCGTCGCGATAGCCGGCGACGAACTGGGGGGAGTAGGTGTCCCGGTATTTCTGCGCTACGGCGGCGACCACTTCGGGCGCTCCTCCAAGTAAAAAGATGCGCAGTCCCTTTCGGCCGGCGACAGCGACCAATTCCTGCATGAGATCGCATCCGGTCACCCGGCCGGGAAGGGGCGAGCCGAGCAATCGCGCCAAGAGCACCACGAATTGTCCGTCGGCGTTCACGATGTCGCATTCCCGTATGTAATCGGCGAGAAGAGGATTTTGCTCTATCTCGATGAATTTGAGCGCGTTAACCACCGCATGCGATGTCGGAAGGCCCTGCTCGATGCGGTGCATGATACAGGCGACGGTTTCTTTCATATCGAGTGCGGCGACCGGAACGCCCATGATATGTACCGTGCGAGGAGCCTCTACCGGGGGCATCGGTTCTCCAGAAAGCAGTATAGCAAAAAGGCGGAAACATTATACGAGAGAAGGTTTTTTTATCAAGGGCATTGGCGACAAATAGCGTGAGTGTTTACAGGTTGTTGAGGGCGGTAGCGCTTTGTATCGCCGCAGCAAGTTCGCGGGACACCCGAGGAGCGGCGAAACGCAGGGCGGTCTGGAGAGCCGTTTCTCGCATCGCCTGTTTCAGCTCACCGGGCAACGAAAGATAACGGAGCGTCTTTTCTGCCAGATCCACATCGTCGTCGCTTCGTGCGAAAAACCCGTTTTTTTCGTCGTTCAGGTATTCTCTGACGCCGACCGAGTCGACCGATACCCCCGGGACGCCGCCGGCCATTGCCTCAAGACCGACGAGGCCGAGGCTTTCGCGGACCGACGGGAACAGGAAAATGTCCATGGCGCCGTAAAGGACGGGGAGTCGTTTGCGTTCGACATCGCCGAAAAAACGGACTTTCTCGAAGACGCCGGCCTCCTTGGCCATTTCTTTGATGCGAGGAAGCCCTTCACTGTTGGTCACGGCGATGGCGGCCACATCAACGCCCTGACGGATAAGATGCGCGACCGTCCGGAAGAAGAACGGCCACCGTTTGTCTTGGTCGAACCGGGCGATGTAGCCGACAACGGTTGGGGACGATAGGCGTAAATGTTCGCGACACCGTTCCTGATCAAGTGGATGAAAGATGGCGATGTCTATGCCGCCGGAAGGCGAGACGAATAGTTTCTCCGGGGGCACGCCGAAGTCGCGGGTCATGATCTCTGCGTAGCGCGATGAGGGCATGATAACCAATCGGGATCGTTTGAGCACCATGCGGGAGAAGGGTTTGAGGAGGTCGAGAAGAAAAGAATGCTTGGCCACATCGCTGCCGTGAATGTTGATAATGATAGGAAGCGAAGGGCGCAGGAAAGAGACCAGAAGGACCGGAAGAGCGGTGTGGGAAACATAGTGGGCATACAGAAGATCGATGTGCGGGGAGAACGAACGGACAAGAACTCGAAAATAAAAGGAAAGGTAGACGAAAAACTTGACGATACGGGAGCGTGGTTTCCGCGTGATGACCGTTTTACGGCTGATGGAGATGTCGCCGCCGTACCATGACAGTTTTTCGGTCATCTCCTTGACGAAGACGCCGAAGGCGGGGTGCTCGGCCGACGGATACATGTTCGAGATGAGATGGATATGAACAGACACCAATATTTCTCCTGAAAGATTCTTCAACAACATATGTTATAGCGTTGTGGATGATTTTTCCATTTTTTGTTGATTTTGTCTTTCCCAGGCACATGATAAAACGCATATTTCGGCTGAACGGCCACGGATGCTACAGGGAGCCGTCACAGAATGAACCGAAGAATTGTTGAGTTTCTTCTGAAAGGCAGCGCGATAGTCTTTATTTTTAAACTGCTAGGAGCGGTAGCATTCTTCATCCTCTCATTGTTGATCTCGCATTACGCTGGACCCGCTGTTCTTGGTCGGTTCAACTTGCTCTCGAAAATGGTCTTGCTGCTCTCAGTATTTGCATCGCTGGGGCTCGACACATATGTGGTGCGAAAAATGCCCGAGATCGGAGTGGATAAACAAGGAACCCTTCTTTTTCTGCGGAACTCCTTCGGCATCATCACCATCACTTCGCTATTCCTGTTGTTAATGCTCGTAGGATCCCGCCATACCATAGACCGTGCGTTCTTCAAGGGGAACGGCATGTCCCTCTTCATAGTAGGGGCGGGTGTTTCTGTGTGGTTCTATTCGCTTTATTCTTTTATCTGCCAATTCTTTCGAGGTATGGGAAGCGTCACAGCCTATGCCTTTTTTCGATATGCCGGCATTCATGTGACGGCAGCGCTTTTCTTGTTGCTGGCGCTTGCTCTTACCGGGACGATACCGGAGCCGTGGGTGTATTCTAGCTACTATCTTACTATTTTTATAGGCGCGTGCGGTCTGGTTTACTATTTGAAGTTTTATCTGGAGCGACATCAGTTCTCGAGCAAAGCTCCGACCTTTTCCTTACTCCGTAACGATCTCAAAGCGGCGCAGCCTATGATGTGGTCGAGTTCGCTCGCTTTTGTTATGTCTTATCTGGATATTTTCGTGATAGGGTACCTGATAGGCGAATACGCGGTGGGTATCTATAGTGCCATCCAACAGTTCATGTTGATATTCACTTACATATCTATATCCATTGCCTCTTATTCGGCGCCTCTTTTGGCGGAACGCTATATCCGCGGCGACAGAGTGGGCCTGCGTGCGTTGTATCTCAACTCAATCCTGGCGGGCGCTTTTATGTTGTTCCCCATTTTTGTGATATTGGCCGGTTTCCCTAAACTGGTCCTAGGTGTTACCTTCGGTCCGGCCTATGTTGAACATGCGCATCTAATGACCATCCTGTCGGTCGGTTTTTTCATCAATGCTCTAACTGGGCCTGCCGTAACAACAATGAACATGACCGACAATCAGGCAAAGCTTCTATTTTTCTCTATTGCCAATGTGGCCTTGGGGATTGTTCTAACTTTCGCTTTGACCTATTTTTATTCGCTGACTGGAGCAGCAATAGCCTCTAGCGTTGTTACCGCTTCTTTTAAATTGGTGTTGTTCTTTTATATAACGACGAAAATAGTAAGATTGCCGAGCTCCGGCGACTCCTTACATATGTAAGCGCCGAAAGATCCTTTGCGTTGCGCGCATGATGCCTTGGAAAAGCTTGACGGTGAAATTGCGGCGTGGCATATGGCTGGTAGCGAGATCCATTAATGGAACTGAGGGATTTGCTAGAAGTGATATGATGGTCGAGCGCTTAGCAGGCAGTACGATGCGCTCCAGCGGTTGAGAAACAAAAAGGTCGCGCTTGTTATGCTGCTTCAATACAACGATTGAATCTTTACTCTTTTCCCATGCGGTGGCCCCTTTTTCGGTGAGTATGTTGACCAGAGAAATCCCCTTGTTGTCAAGAAGGTATTGGGGGCCCCAGAAATCTCCGAGCCGTATATCAGATGCGCTCATTTGGCGTAGCTGGCACCCATAACAAGCCTCGCAAAGACAAAGCTTGCTTAGGTAGAGAGAGAAAAAGAGGTCGTTTGATTTCTTTGCGGAATAGGAAGCGCCGTCGCCGTCGATGGTTATGGAGTAAGAATGCCATCCTGTGCGCTTATCCCTGAATTGAGGGGAAAACACATTATTAAA
>CAYNMQ010000031.1:0-2439 GCA_964398245.1 uncultured Spirochaetales bacterium
CCGACTACCGGTGGTGCGGTGACCACACCATCCTGAGTGTTTCGGGGTGTCCGTTCGATTGTTCCTACTGCATTCTTCAGCAGTACCTTGCGAACAATCCCTTCGTTTCGATCTTCGTGAATCGTGAGGCGGTGGAACAGGAGATCACTACCCACCTTGAGAGGCACGGAACGCTTCGGGTCGGTACCGGCGAACTTGCCGACAGCCTTGTGCTCGATGACCTGCTTGACGAATCAGGCTTCTTCGCCGCCATAATGGCGCGCAACAGATGGCAGGGGCAGGTCACCTTTGAGTTCAAGACCAAATCGGCGATGGTCGGGAACCTTGTTGCGGCGAAGAAATCTTTCCCTGATGCCAATCTCATCCTTGGCATTTCGGTCAACATCGAGCGGTTCCATGAGTCGGAAGAGCGGGACACGGCGCCGATGTCCGAGCGGATAGCGGCAGCTCAGCGGTTCATCGCCGTCGGCGGCCGCGTCGCGCTCCACTTCGATCCACTCATTATGCATCCGGAACTGCTCGGAGAATATCGTGCGCTTGTTGATCGGCTGTTTGCCGAGATCGACAATGACCGTGTCGCATGGGTGAGCCTCGGCGGTCTCCGGTATCCGGTCCCGATGCGGCGGCTCGTGCGCGAACGGTGGCCGAAATCGCTCATCCATCTCGGCGAACTGTTCCCCGCACAGGACGATCACAAGATGCGCTACTTCGCGCCGCTCCGCGCCGAGTTCTACCGCGAGATCGTCGCGATGATACGATCCCACCGCGAGGATCTGCCGGTGCATCTGTGCATGGAAAAAGACTTTATGTGGAAGAGGGTGGGGCTCGCTACTTGACCATTCCCGCGAAACCCATGAAGGCGAGCGAGAGGAGGCCGGCGGTGATGAGCGCTATCGGCGCGCCGCGCATCGGCTTGGGGATGTCCACGAGGGCGAGCCGTTCGCGGATGCCGGCGAAGATGACGAGGGCGAACGAGAATCCGATCGCGTTGGCGATGGCATAGACGACCGCTTCGGGAAGCGAAAAACTCTTTTTGATGACGAGGAGCGCCACGCCGAGGACCGCGCAGTTGGTCGTGATGAGCGGCAGGAAGATGCCGAGCGCCTGATAGAGCGGCTGGCTCACCTTCTTGAGGATGATCTCGACCATCTGCACGAGCGCCGCGATGACGAGGATGTAGACGATCGTCTGCATGAAGCCGATCTGAAGCGGAACGAGCACATAGGTCTGAATGAGATAGGTGACCGTCGTGGCGAGCGTCATGACGAAGACGACGGCGGCGCCCATGCCGACCGAGGTCGAGATGCGGGAACTCACCCCGAGGAAGGGACAGATGCCGAGGAACATCGCGAGCACGATGTTGTTAACGAATATCGAGCCGATGATGATGTTGAAGTACGACATGAGGTGCCTCCCTTACGCCGCTTTCTTGATGAACTTGTTCACGAAGGCGATCATGAGACCGAGCGCGACGAACGCCCCGGGCGGCAGGATGAAGATGAGCACCGTCGTCGGATTTTCACCGAAGAGCGGGATGCCGAAGAACTTCCCGTCGCCGAGGATCTCGCGAATGCCGCCGAGGATGGTGAGTGCGATCGTAAAGCCGAGCCCCATGCCGAGTCCGTCGAAGAGGCTTCCCGTGACGCCGTTCTTCGAGGCGAACGCCTCGGCGCGGGCGAGAATGATGCAGTTGACGACGATGAGCGGGATGAAGACGCCGAGCGATTCGGAGAGCGCCGGTGTGAAGGCCTGCATCGAAAGGTCGACGATGGTGACGAACGAGGCGATGATGACGATGAAGGCGGGGATGCGCACCTTGTCGGGGATGAGGTTCTTGAGGAGCGCGACGACGACATTCGAGCAGACGAGGACGAAGGTCGCCGCGAGCCCCATGCCGAGACCGTTGAACGCACTGCTCGAAACGGCGAGTGTGGGGCACATGCCGAGCAAAAGCACGAGGATGGGGTTCTCTTTGAGGATCCCCTTGGTGAATTCTTTGAGCAGGTTCATCGCTCACCTCCCTTTTTGAAGGCGTCATACGCTTTTTGGACCGCTTCGGAAAAAGCGCGGGAACTGATGGTCGCCGCGGTGATGGCATCCACCTCGCCGCCGTCCTGTTTCACCTTCAGATTGTTCGTTCCCGGATTCTTGTCGTTGAACTGGTCGCGCCACGGGGTCGCCATCTTGGTGCCGAGCCCCGGCGTCTCCTTGTGTTCCACGACCGCGGTCCGGTTGATCGTTCCGTCCGGTTTGAATCCCACCATGATCCACACATTGCCCGAATAGCCGCGCGGAGAGAAACTCTTTACCGCCGCGCCGACGAGTTGGCCTCCCTGTTTGGCTGGGTATATCTCGAGGCCGTCGAAGCCGTCGGCGGTGTATTTCTCGCCGAGCGGATCGTTGTCGCCGGCCACTTCCAATTCCGGGAAGGGCTCGGTG
>CAYNMQ010000031.1:2449-13546 GCA_964398245.1 uncultured Spirochaetales bacterium
CGAAGCCGGCGGCGGGGTATGTCTCCCCGAGCGGCTCGGTGTCGCCCTCGACCCCGCCGAGCCCCTCGCGGCTGAGCTTTTCCTGCTTTTTCTTCGCCGCCGCCTCGATCTCGGGACGGGTCTTCGTGTAGGTGAAGCCGAGCGCAAAGGCCGACGCCACGCCGATGGCGAGGAGGACGATCAGCATGTTGCCGAAGGTCGATTCGAGTTTCTTAGCCATAGTTCACCTCCTTCCCGAAGCGGGTCGGCTTCACATACTTGTCTATGAGCGGCACGAAGGCGTTCATGATGAGGATCGAGTAGGAGCATCCCTCGGGGAAACTCCCGAAGAGACGGATGAGCCCGCAGAGCAGTCCGCCGCACACCGCGAAGATGATCTGGCCTTTGACCGTCATGGGGCTCGTCACCATGTCGGTCGCCATGAACCACGCGCCGAGCATCGCGCCGCCCGCGAGGACATGGAAGAGAGGGTCGGCATACTTGGTGGGATCAACCAGCCAGAAGATGCCGGTGATGAGCGCAAGCGCCAGAAGGTAGAAGACCGGGATGTGCCACGAGATGATCTTTTTGTAGAGCAGGTAGACGCCGCCGATGAGGATCGCGAGCGCGCTCACCTCGCCGATACAGCCGCCGACATTGCCGATGAAGAGGTTGAAGTAGTCGAAGAGTTCCGGGCGGTTCGTGGCAAGGGCGCCGACCGAGTCGCCCATCTTGACCCCTTCCTTGAGGAATCCGAGCGGCGTTGCGGCGGTGGTGCCGTCCACCGTCTTGCCCATCGTCCAGAGCCACTGGGTCTTCACCGGTATCGGCCAGGTCGTCATGTCAACCGGGAACGAGGCGAGCATGAAGGCGCGGCCGAGGAGCGCCGGGTTGAAGGGGTTGCGGCCAAGCCCGCCGAAGGCCATCTTGCCGATGGCGATCGCGAAGACCGAGCCGGCCACGATCTCCCAGAGGGGAATGCTCGATGGGACATTGAAAGCGAGCAGGATGCCGGTGACCGCCGCCGAGCCGTCGAACGCGGTGACGGTCGTCTTCATGAGGTATTTCTGGATGACGAATTCGGTCAGAATGCAGGCGATGGTGGCCACGAGCGTCACCACGATCGCGCGGATGCCGAAGAAGTAGGCAGCGAATCCGAACGAGGGGAGGAGCGCCAGCACGACGCCCCACATGATCTTCTCGGTCGAGAGCGGCCCCTTCTCGTGGGGCGACAGTGAAACGATGTATCTGGTCATTTTGCGCTCCGTTCTCTTCTGATTCTCATGACCGTTGCTTTGGCGAGCCGTATGTTGTCGAGGAGCGGCCGAGCGGCGGGGCAGGTGAACTGGCACGAGCCGCACTCGACGCAGTCGGCGGCGCCCGCCTCTTCCGCCTCTTCCCAGCGGGCGTAGTCGGCGAGTTTCTCGATGTGGTAGGGTTCGAGACCCATCGGGCACGCTTCGACGCACTTGGCGCACCGGATGCAGGCCGACGGCTCGCGCCGTTTCGCTTCGCTCGCATCCACGAGGATGATCCCCGAGGTCCCCTTGGTCACCGGGATGTCGGCAGAGACCATCGCCTTGCCCATCATCGGGCCGCCGTTGATGAGTGTCGCGGGTCCTTCCGGCGCGCCGCGGCTGGCCGCGATGAGTTCGCTTATCGGCGTGCCGACGCGGACGACGAAGTTGGCGCGCTTCGTCAACTTTTTGCCGGTGATCGTCACGATGCGCTCGAAGAGAGGCTTATTCTTCTGCACCGCCTCGTACACCGCGACCGCGGTACCGACATTGCTCACGACGCATCCGACATCGAGCGGCAGTTTGCCCGATGGCACCTCACGGTTGAGGCAGGCCTTGATGAGTTGTTTCTCGGCCCCCTGCGGGTACTGTACCTTGAGCGGTTGGACGGCGATGCCGGGGTAATCCTTCGCCTTCCGTTCGAGGAGCGCGATCGCATCGGGCTTGTTCGCCTCGATGCCGATGATCGCCTTCTCGACGCCGAGCGCCGTCATGAGAATACGGGCGCCAACGAGCAGTTCGTCGGAACGCTCGAGCATGAGCCGGTGGTCGCTCGTGAGGTAAGGTTCGCACTCGACGCCGTTGATGAGAAGCGTGTCCACCTTCTTCCCCTCCGGCACCATGTACTTGACATGGGCAGGGAAGGTGGCGCCGCCGAGCCCGACGATGCCTGCCTCTTTGATCTTCTCGACGATCGCTTTCTTGTCGAGGGTGATCTCCTTTTTCAGTGCCGGCGTGCGGTCGATCGTCGGCTCCCACTCGTCACCCTCGACATCGATGATGACGGCGGGGCGCTTGTAGCCCGACACATCGGCGACCGGCTCGATGCCGAAGATGGTGCCCGACACCGACGAGTGGACATTGGCCGAGATGAAGCCCTCGGCGGTCCCGATGAGCGTGCCGACCTTGACCTTGTCGCCTTTTTGGACGACCGGCTTGGCCGGCGCGCCGAGGTGCTGACCGAGGTGGATGAAGACCCGTTTCGGCAGAGGGGCCGCCTCGATGGGGACCCCTGCCGACAGTTTGTTCTCCGGCGGATGAACGCCGCCGATCTTGAAGGTTTTGAGACTCACGGCTATCTCCTATGCTCAATTCATGATTCTTCGTTATGCCGCACTCGCCGGTTTGGGTGCCTCTCCGGCCGGTGTCGGTGCAGGCGCCTCTGCCGGTTTCGGCTTGGGCGGTTCGAAGGTGGCAAAGATCGCCTTGGTAGGACAGACGAGCACGCACTTGCCGCAGGCGATGCACTTCTTCGGGTCTATGTAGGCGAGGTTGTTCTGGAGCGTGATCGCCTGCACCTTTTCGGGACATTCCTTCACGCACTTGCCGCACCCGATGCAGGCCGCCTTGCAGTACTTCAGCGCGAGGGCGCCCTTTTCCGTGTTCACGCAGCTCACCCAGACGCGCCGCTCTTTTTTGCCCTTGGGGCGCATCTCGATGATCTTGCGCGGGCAGGCCTTGACGCAGGCGCCGCAGGCGACGCACTTGGCAGGGTCTATCACCGGCAGGCCGGTCTTCTCATCCATGTACATCGCGCCGAAGGCGCAGGCCGCGACGCAATCGCCGAGCCCGAGACAGCCGTTCGGACAGCCCTTCTCGCCGACGAACACGGTGTGGGCGATGACGCACTTGGGCGCGCCGTCGTACTGGAGCGTCCGCGGCGCCTTCTCGTGGGTGCCGCCGCACCGGAGCACCGCCACCATCGGCTCCGCTTCGGTGACCGCCATCCCGAGCACCTCGCCGATCGCCTTCATCGCCGCCGAGCCGCCGGGAGGGCAGGCGAGCCCCGAAATGTCTCCCTTGTCGGCCGCCTTCACGAGCGCCTCGGCGAGGCCGCGACAGCCGGCGTAGCCGCAGCCGCCGCAGTTGGCGCCGGGGAGAAGTTCGGCGACCTTGTCGATGCGCGGGTCCTCTTCGACCCGGAATTTCTTGGCCACCAAGAACAGGAGGATCGCCGCGATACCGGCGACTGCTCCGAGAGTCACCATCGGATAGATGATCGTTGCAGACACGGGACACCTCTACTCGCTGGTTGGTATTTTGCTCGCATGGAACTCGATGGAACGAAAGAGCGATCTGCCCGCAAGGCGCAGAAAGAGAAAGTAGCCGCCCACCGCCCCGAGCGCCGCGATCGCGGCCACCGATTCGTGGGATCCCATGAAAAAGAAGGCGAACAGGATGGCGCCGAACACGACCATGGGGAGCACGAACGCGAAGAACACCGCACGCCACGCCACCCCGCCCGCGACCGAGACCTTGACCCGGTCGCCCGGAGCGAGCGGCTCGTCGGCGATCGCCTCGAACTCCTTTTCGGCCATCTCGAACGAGGAACAGATCCCCTTCGCGTGGCAGGCGGCGCAGGCGCTCTGCACGGTGATGAGGACACGAACGCGGCCGTCCGCATACTCTTTCACTATCCCTTCCCGGCAGATGTCGCTGTGACTATCGCTCATAAATTCTAGTGGTAAAACCGCAACGCGGCACCGTCCTACTACAGAAGGAGGGAGTTGTCAATAAAACGATTGGTTTGTTCGTACGCGATTTCTTGATTTTGTCCAGCCGGCTACTAGACTCGCGCCGGGCTATTTGAACGGAGATATGACGATGATGTCCAAGACGCTCTTTCTCGATGGAGAATCGCTCACCATCGCCGATGTGTACGAGGTCGCTCACGGTGGCCGGACGGTCGCCGTTGCACCGTCCGCGAAGAAGAAGGTCGAAAAATGCCGCCGGTTCGTCGAGAAGATACTGACGAAAGATCGCCCGGTGTACGGCATCAATACCGGCTTCGGAATGCTCAGCGAGGTGGCGATCCCGAAGGAGCGCCTCGACGAGTTGCAGATGAACCTCGTCCGGAGCCACGCGATCGGGGTAGGTGAGCCATTCGACCGCGAAACGGTGCGGGCGATCATGCTTCTGCGCGCCAATGTGCTCGCCAAGGGGTTTTCGGGAGTTCGCCTGAGCACCCTTGAGAAACTCCTCGAATTTCTCAACGCCGACATCATCCCCTACATCCCGCAACAGGGCTCGGTCGGGGCGAGCGGCGATCTCGCCCCGCTCGCGCACCTTGCGCTCGCCCTCTGCGGTGAGGGATACTGCCTTGGCGAGAAGGGAGAGGTGGTGCCGACCGCGGAGGTGCTGAGGAAGAAGAAGGTGACGCCGATAACGCTCAAGGCGAAAGAGGGCCTCGCGCTCATCAACGGGACGCAGGCGATGACCGCCGTGGCGGCGCTCACCATCCACCGGCTCTTCACCATCGTCAAACTGGCTGACATCGCGCTTGCGCTCACGGTTGACGGCATGATGGGGACCGATCGCGCCTTCGACGAGAAGATAGGCCGGGTGCGCCCCCATCCGGGGCATTTCGAGGTGGCGCGCAATGTGCGCGTGCTCCTCGCCGGCTCGACGATCCGCGAGTCGCACCGCTGTTGCACGAAGGTGCAGGATGCCTACAGCCTCCGCTGCGCGCCGCAGGTGCACGGCGCGGTGCGCGATGCGCTCGCGCACGCCGCCGAGGTGGTGACGACCGAACTCAACGCGACGACCGACAACCCGCTCATCTTCCCCGACGAAGAGGAGACCATCTCGGGCGGCAACTTCCACGGCGAACCGATCGCGCTCGTCATGGACTATCTCACCGCGGCGGTGAGCGAACTGGGCAGCATTTCGGAGCGGCGCATCGAGCAGCTGGTCAACCCGGTCTTCTCGCAGGCGCCTGCCTTTCTCATCAAGGACAAGGGACTCAATTCGGGGTTTATGATCGCCCAAGTGGCGGCGGCGAGTCTCGTGTCGGAATCGAAAGCGCTTTCGTTTCCCGCATCGGTCGACTCGATACCGACCTCCGCCGGGAAGGAAGACCATGTGAGCATGGGAACGATCGCGGCCCGCAAGTGCGCGCAGGTGACCGGGAACACCGTTTCGGTGCTCTCCTTGGAGATACTCGCCGCCTGTCAGGCGCTCGACCTGCGGAAGCCGCTCAAGACAAGTCCGGCGCTTCAGGCGGTTCATCGGCGGGTGCGCCGCGAGGTGCCTTGCCTCGAAAGCGACGCTTTCCTTCATCCGTTGTTCGTCACGGTGCGCGCCATGAGCGATGAGCTCGTGGCGATCGCGGAGAAGGTTGTCGGGCCGCTCGGTTAGCGGGGCCCTTCCTTTTTCTGGCGGATCTTCTCTTGAATGCGGGCCAAAAAGTCGAGCGTGGTGGCGCGCCGCTCCTCTGCACTCTGCGGCGTGGCGCCGATGAGCCCCGCTTCGGAAAGGAAGATAGAGGGAGACGCCACTTCGGTGCGGCTTCGCACCTTCACCATGCGAGGCACCGACACATAGAGCCGTTCGCGCGCCCGCGTAAAGGCGACATAGCAGAGCCGCCGTTCCTCTTCGATGCCGCCTTCTTCAAGGGCAAGACGATTGGGAAATCCGCCCTGATAGCAGCAGGGGACGAAGACCACATCGAACTCGAGCCCCTTGGCGCTGTGGGCGGTGATGATGGAGACCCCTTTCTTTTCTTCTTCGTCCGCTGCCTGCAGGAGGGAGGTCGCATTGATGAACCCTATCCAGAATTCGACAGGAGCGGCGTCGGGATGTTCGGCGCGGTGGTAGGAGACGGCGCTCACCAGCTCGCGGATGTTCTCGAGGCGAACACGCGCCGCGTCGTCACTTTCGCTGTGCTTCACGACCGCCGCCTCGATGCCGATCTTCTCGATGAGCCGTTCCACGAAGGGGACCGGATCGGTGCGCGCCATTTCTTCGGAAAGGGTGCGGTGAAGAGCGCTGAATCCGGCAAGCGCCTGCTGTTGCGACGGTGAAAAGAGAGAGTATTCCGGAGAGCGCGCGGCGACCTCGAGCGGGGGCGCGCTTTCGGCGCCGGAGATCTTGAAGAGCGTCTCTATCGCGGCGGTTCCGATGCCACGCGGCGGGTAGTTGACGATGCGCCGCAGGCTCACCTCGTCGGCGGGATTCACGATGATGCGCAGGTAGGCGAGGATGTCTTTGATCTCCTTGTTCTCGAAGAATTTCTGACCGCCGATGACGCGGTAGGGGATGCGGGACCGGGACAGGGCCTTCTCGAACGGAAGCGTCTGGGCGTTCGTCCGCACGATGATCGCGATGGCGGTGTACCGTTTCCCCTGCGTCGCGAGCGCGGTTATCTCGTCGGCAACCTGTCGGGCCTCATCCTGTTCGTCGGTCGCGTAACGGAGCACGACCGGTTCGTAACCTTCCGCGGCGCGGCGCGCGAAGACCTGCTTGGATGCGCGGCTCTGATTGAAGGAGATAAGCCGCCCTGCGACCGCCACGATTTCTCTGACAGAACGGAAGTTCTCTTCGAGTTTCACCACCGTCGTTCCGGGGAAGTCGCCTTCGAATTCGAGGATGTTCTCGACCCGCGCGCCGCGCCAGCTGTAGATGCTCTGGTCGTCATCGCCGACCGCGCAGACATTGCCGTGAACCGATGAGAGGAGACGGATGAGACGGTACTGTGCCCGGTTGGTGTCCTGATATTCGTCAACCATGAGATAGCGCCACCGAGAGGCGTACCTCTTGAGGATTCCTTCGTCGCGCTCGAAGAGGAGGATCGTTTTCTGGATGAGATCGTCGAAGTCCATCGCCGCCGCAGCCCGAAGCGCCCGTTCATAAGGCTCGTAGAGACGACGGGCGACCGCGCGCCGGATGTCGCCGAGAAGGGACCGTCCCGATCCCGGAGCGCCCGATTCGTTCTTTATCGCGGAGATGCTCTCGATCAGCGTATGGGGCGAGTACTGGTCGCGCGAGATGTGTTCCTCGTCCATCACCTTCTTGAGCAGTTCGACCTGTTCGTAGGGGGTATAGACGACGAAGTTGCGCGGGTAACCGATCGCTGCGTGTTCCCGCTTGAGGATCATGAGCCCGAGGGCGTGGAAGGTGCAGATGGTCACTTGCCGCGCCACCGCCGGGTCGCCGAGGAGCGCGCCGGCCCGTTCGCGCATCTCTTTCGCCGCCTTGTTGGTGAAGGTGACCGCGAGGATATCGGATGGAGGGACCTTCTTCGCGCTGACGAGATAGGCGATGCGGGCGGTGATGACCCGCGTCTTTCCCGATCCGGCGCCCGCGAAGACGAGCAATGGCCCTTCAGTGGTGGTGACCGCCGCGAGTTGGCGGTCGGTGAGGCCGAACCGCGCGATGTCGAAAGATTGGTTCACGCCGGAGGGGCGAAAAGAGGCTCAGCCGACGCCCTGCAGGAGCACGATGCCGCCGACCATGGCGAATATCGCGAACGACTCGACGATGCCGGGGCTTGCGAAGGCGAGACCGGCGATGGAAGGTTTCTTCGCGACGGCCAGTATCGCCGAAGAGCAGGCTTTCCCCTGATAGATGGCGCTCATCATGAGCGCGACGCCGCACGCGACGCCGATGGCGAACAGCGGCCCGGTCGATTTGTTCGCCGCCTGCAGGACCGCTATCTTGCCGTTCATGAGGATCATGAGGACGAACCCGTAGATCGTCTGGGACGCCGGCATCGCCGACAGAGCGACGAAAAGACCGTGCCCCTCGTCGGTCTTTGACATGATCCCGTGCGAGGTCATGCCGGCGAGACCGCATCCGATGGCGCTCCCGCACGCCGCAAGGCCGAGACACAAAATAGGTCCGAACGAACCGAGATCGGAAAACATCGCTTCCTCCGTATCAGTATCTTAAAAGCCTCTTCTCACAAAAGAACCGCCGTCATCATACTCGGAACAATGGCGAAAGCAACAGGATAAAATCCTTTTTTGTTTCAATGGGTTGGCGGCTCCCGGTCAGGTCGGAATGTACTCGTTCTTGTCGGAGCGCCACACGAGGTAATCGCGGTACTCCTTGTCTATGACCTCGGCATTGCCGCTGTTGTAGATGATGATGTTGCGCAGGAAGATGAATGCGTCGAGTTCGAGTTCGCCGAGTTTCACGGCGAAGCCGTCGGTGTCCTTGCGTACGACGGTCCCCGGCACATTGACCTCCATCTCGGAATGGGGGCTCGCCAGTTCGAGGCGCACCGTGACCGGCGTGTTGAGCGGCAGGTCAGGTCCTTTCGAGAAATAGATGCCCGAAAGGCTCACATTCTTCACTTCGGCGGGGTGCTCGTTCCCTTCGTGGGTGATACGGGCGGTTATCTCGAAGGTGACCCGCGAGAGCATCCGTTTGATCATGACGCGTCTCCTTGGCAGGTGAATCGCGATGAACGGTCATATCTCATCGAAAATGTCCTTTTCCTGTGTCGTCCTGAAAAGGGTCGCCGGAAGATCGGCGCGCTTCTCTATCTTGCCGGGCCAGAGGTAGAACGGTTCCGGAGCGGCGTCGCTCTGACCGCGCCAGCGGTCCTCGCTGTAGATGATGCTGATACGCTCGTCTTTGATCTCCACGAGCGCTCCCCGCCGGAGAAAGTAGTAGAGATTATTTTCGCGGCAGACCGTTCCCTCGATGGTGTCGGCGCACTCGCCGGCGAAGTCGAATCTGCCGCCGACCATGACCGAGAGCACTTTGTAAGGAAGCACGAGGCCGAACAGGTTAAGCGATATCTCGGGCCACGGGCGCGGTTCGTCCCATGCGCCATCGTGGAAGATATGCGCGTTCATCCCGTCAATGATGACCGTCGCGCCGTGAGTGTGAAAGAAACCGAAGATGTCGATGCGCCATAGGGCGGTTGCGGCGCGGAACATTTCGTAATCCACCTTGTGGCGATCGCCGTTGTTGATGATGGAGACGGTACCTTCGGCATAGAAGGCGTCGAGTTCGGCGTTGCGCGTGAATTGCGCGGGCTTCCACTCGTACTGTCGGGAGAGCTCTATGCGCGATCTGACACGGGGACCGCAGGCGCCGGCGAGAGGGCAGGACACTAGGCAGAGAAAAGTAAGCCTCATGCGGAAGTTCCCTGCGGCACGGGGGTCGCCGGAGCCGGATCGGCGTCGGAAGAAGGGGTCGAGCCCTCTTCCTTCTTCGCCGCTTTCTCTCCGAATATCTCATCGAGTTCGCGCGTCTCGATGGTCTCTTTCTCGATGAGTTTGGCGGCGAGGAGCTCTACCTTGTCGCGGTGGCGATTAAGGATCTCCGTCGCTTCGCGGTGGGCGGTCTCGATGATGTCGTGTATCTCGCGGTCTATCCGCTCGGCGGTGTATTCGCTCAGGTGGGCGCGCCGGGTTATCTCGCGTCCGAGGAAGACCTCTTCCTCCGGCTCGCCGTAGTTGACCGGCCCCAGCTCCTTGCTCATCCCCCAGCGCATCACCATGTTGCGGACGATCTGGGTCGCCTTTTCGATGTCGTTGCCGGCGCCGGTGGTGATCTTGCCGAGGAAGATCTCCTCGGCGCAGCGGCCTCCCATGAGGATGCGGATCTTGGCGAGCAGCTCTTCACGGTTCTGATCGTAGCGGTCCTTTTCGGGGAGCATCTGGGTGACGCCGAGCGCTCTCCCGCGCGGCACGATGGAGACCTTGTAGATGGGGTCGGCGCCGGGAGTGAAATAGCCGACCACCGTATGGCCCGCTTCGTGATAGGCGGTAGCTTTCTTCTCCTCGAGCGTGAGCACGAGACTGCGGCGCTCCTTGCCCATGAGCACCTTGTCCTTCGCCTCTTCGATCTCCGCCATCGTCACCTTGTCGCGCCCGCGCTTCGCCGCGAGAAGCGCCGCTTCGTTGAGGAGATTCGCGAGGTCGGCGCCGGAAAAGCCGGGGGTCCCTTTCGCGATGCGCTCGAGGTCGAGATCGTCAACGCGGCGGAGTTTGCGCACATGGACCTTCAGTATGGCCTCTCGCCCCCTGACATCGGGCATCGGGACATAGACCTGACGGTCGAAGCGCCCGGGGCGCAGAAGCGCCGGGTCGAGGACATCGGGACGGTTGGTCGCCGCCATGACGATGACGCTCGATTCGGTGCCGAACCCGTCCATCTCGACGAGCAGCTGGTTGAGCGTCTGTTCGCGCTCGTCGTGGCCGCCGCCGAGTCCGGCGCCGCGCTGACGGCCGACCGCATCTATCTCGTCCACGAAGACGATGCACGGCGCCGCCGCTTTCGCTTCGTTGAACAGATCGCGCACCCGGCTCGCTCCCACGCCGACGAACATCTCGACGAAGTCGCTGCCCGAGATGGTGAAGAAGGGGACATTCGCCTCGCCGGCGATCGCCTTCGCGAGGAGCGTCTTGCCCGTGCCGGGCGGCCCGACGAGCAGAATGCCGTGCGGTATCTTGGCGCCCATGCGGGTGTATGCCGAAGGACGGCGCAGGAAATCGACCACCTCCTCCAGCTCTTCCTTGGCTTCGTCAACCCCGGCCACATCCTTGAAGGTTATCGGGTTCTTGTCCTTGGTGATGACGCGGTGCTTCGACTTGCCGAAGGTGAACGCCTTTCCAGTGCCGCCCTGCAGTTGCCGCATGAAGAAGACGAAGAAGACGATGAGCACGATCATCGGGAGCCACGAGGCGATGAGCGCCTGAAGGAAGGAGTTGTCCTCGGGCTTCTTGTAGCGGGCGACGACCTGTTTCTCGGCGAGAATCTTCATCACCTCTTCGCCCGAAGGGCCGATCGCGACGAACTGTTTTCCGTCGACGCAGGTGCCACGGTATTCGCACCCGTCTATTTCGACCTGCGTCCCCTCGCCGGT
>CAYNMQ010000032.1:0-13521 GCA_964398245.1 uncultured Spirochaetales bacterium
TAAGGTGAGGGCCTTCCCCTCGCCCTGTCGAGGGAGAGGGCTAGGGTGAGGGTTTCATTTGGCCTCGGACACACCGGACAGTGAGACCGCCGTAGCGGCCGTAGTAGCGGTGGCTGTCGTTGACACTGCCATCGTCGAAGGCCACGATCCATGCGTTGTAGGAATCGTCCGACCGTACCGACGAGGACCAGAAATAGGTGCCGCCACCCTGCCAGACGCCCTTTTGCCAGTAATAGCCGCCTTCCCCCGGGCCTTTATTGCCGTCACAATAGCAGGCATCGGAACGACATTTGTCCCATGAAAGACAGGTGTCGCTCACTTTGCAGGCGTCGGTGCCGCTCTGACAGCCCATTCGGTGCTCCACAGCACAAAATCCAAATAGTTCTCGGTTGTGACGAGCCTCCACGACGCCTGCGGATAGCCGATCGTCCAATCTTTCGGTGAAACGTCGCGATTACTCGCGTACTTTATTTCGATCCCGTCAAGATGTCCGTCCACCTCCTCGACAAGGTCTATTTCCTGCCCCTCATAGGTGCGCCAGAATCGAACCTCGCCATAGAAATTCTCATAGGAGAGTTTCTTGAGCCGTTCGCTCACCACGAAGTTCTCGAAAAGAGCCACTTTGTCGTCCCGATCGGCCAGTCGATTGAAATGGGAAATGATGGCATTCCGCACGCCGTTGTCCCAGAAATAGTATTTCGCCTTGCCGGTCACCTCGTTGCGCAGGTTGCGGGAAAAGCCCGACAGCCGGTGTATCACAAAGATTTTTTCCAGAAGATCGAGATAGCGGCCAACCGTCTTCGCGTCCACCGAAAATCGGGAGCCGTACTCCGTATTTTTGGTAAAAAATCAGGAGTTGCATTCCTTGTTTTAGGCACCTTGCGCTTGGGGGAACGCTCTGAAAAGACCTCATTTTTCGCCAAATAGCAAAAAAAGCCCCTCCGCGAGGGAGGGGCCGGTAAGGGGAAGAGGAAAACGGGGATCAGTAGTCGTCCATGCCGCCCATGCCGCCGCCGGGCATCGCCGGCGCGGGGGCCTTCTTTTCGGGTTTGTCGACGATGACCGCCTCGGTGGTAAGGAGCGTCGAGGCGATGGATGCAGCGTTGAGGAGCGCGTGCTTCGCCACCTTGGTCGGGTCGATGATGCCGGCGGCGATCATGTCCTTGTACTCGTCGGCCGCCGCATCGTAGCCGAAGTTGTAGTCCTTGTTCTCGAGCACCTTGTTGATGACGATGGAGCCGTCCACGCCGGCGTTCTGGGCGATCTGGCGGATCGGCGACTCGAGCGCCTTCTTCACGATCTCGATGCCCGCCTTCTCGTCCTGATCGGCCGGCTGGAGCCCAGCGAGGTCCTCGCGGGCGCGGAGCAGGGCGACGCCGCCGCCCGGGACAATGCCTTCCTCGACCGCGGCGCGGGTGGCGTGCAGCGCATCATCAACGCGGTCCTTCTTCTCCTTCATCTCGACCTCGGTCGCCGCGCCGACCTTGATGACCGCGACGCCGCCCGCCAGTTTCGCGAGCCGTTCCTGCAGTTTCTCCTTGTCGTAGGTCGAGGTGGTCTCCTCGATCTGCGCCTTTATCTGCTTGATGCGCGCCTCGATGTCCTTCTTCTTGCCGGCGCCGTCAACGATGGTGGTGTTCTCCTTCTCGATGATGACCTTCTTCGCGGTGCCGAGCCGGTCCATCGTGACATTCTCGAGCTTGTGGCCGAGCTCCTCGCTCACGAACTGGCCGCCGGTGAGGATCGCGATGTCCTCGAGCATCGCCTTGCGGCGGTCGCCGAAGCCGGGCGCCTTGACCGCGGCGACATTGAGCACGCCGCGCAGACGGTTCACGACGAGCGTCGCGAGCGCTTCGCCCTCGACATCCTCGGCGATGATGAGGAGCGGCTTGCTCGAACGGGCGATGCTCTCGAGGAGCGGCACGATGTCCTTGAGGCTCGATATCTTCTTGTCGTAGACGAGGATCGCCGGATTCTCGAGCACGCACTTCATCTTCTCGGCGTCGGTGATGAAGTAGGGGCTGATGTAGCCGCGGTCGAACTGCATGCCCTCGACCGTCTCGAGCGTCGTCTCGATCCCTTTGGCCTCCTCGACGGTGATGACCCCCTCTTTGCCGACCTTTTCCATCGCCTCGGCGATGATCTTGCCGATCTCCTTGTCGTTGTTCGCCGATACGGTGCCGACCGAGGCTATCTCGTCGAACTTCCCTATCTTCTTGCTCTTCTTCTCGAGGTGCTTCACCACCGTGTCGGTCGCCTTGTCTATGCCGCGCTTGATCCCCATCGGGTTGTAGCCGGCGGTGACATACTTGTAGCCCTCGGTGATGATCGCCTGCGCGAGCACCGTCGCGGTCGTGGTGCCGTCACCCGCGGTGTCGGAGGTCTTCGAAGCGACCTCTTTCACCAGTTGCGCGCCGACATTCTCGACCTTGTCCTCGAGCGTGATCTCCTTCGCGACGGTGACGCCGTCCTTGGTGATCTTCGGGGCGCCGAACGACTTTTCCATACTGACATTGCGGCCCTTGGGACCGAGCGTTATCTTGACGGCGTCCGCCATCTTGTTGACGCCGGCGAGGATCTTGTGCTGGGCGTCCGATCCGTAGAATATAAGTTTCGCAGCCATGGGTTTCCTCCTTGTGTTACTTCTTGGTTTCCACTATCGCGAACACATCCTCTTCGCGGAGGATGAGATGCTCTTCGCCGTCTATCTTGACCTCGGTCCCGCCGTAGCGGCTGAAGAGGACGCGGTCGCCCTTCTTCACCTCCATCTTGGAGCGTTCGCCGTTCTCGAGCAGTTTGCCGGGGCCGACGGCGATGACTTCGCCTTGGATCGGCTTCTCTTTCGCCGTGTCGGGGATGATGATGCCCCCCTTGGTGACCGTCTCGCTCTCGAGACGCTTCACGATGATGCGGTCATGGAGCGGTTTCAGGTTCATGGATACCTCCTTTATCCGGTTGGTTGTTAAGGTTTCCTCGTCATTTCAACAACATAGCACTCATCGGCGCTTGTCAAGTCTTTGGCCGCGCTAAACCGGGCAACAAGCCGTTTATTGACTCCCCGTCGTTCTTCCGGTATGGTGATCGCCGGAGAAACTGCGGAGAGATGCGTGAACGGTTGGATCGAACGGCTCGGCGGAGCGGCGCTCGACGGATGGCGCGAACTCTTCCGACTGCTCGGCTTCGCAGGAACGGTGTTCCGGCGGCTCTTCTCCCCTTCCACCTACCGTCCGGTCACTGTCGAGATCCTCACCATGCAGATATACTTCACCGCGGTGCAACTTCTCGGATTCTTCGTGCTCGTCTCGGTCATCTTCGGCTCCCTCTTCATCGGCATGACGCTCTTCGTCATCAAGGAGATCGGCCTCACCTCCTACATCGGCAACTTCATCGCCGGCGTCGTCATCCTCGAGATGGCGCCGCTCGCCACCGTGTTCCTCATCGCGCTCCGGAGCGGATCGGCCATCAACGCCGAGATGGCGGTCATGAAGGTGAACCGCGAACTCGACGCGCTCGACGCGTTCGGGATAGACATCGCGAACTATCTTTTCATCCCCCGCATCATCGGGGTCATGACGAGCGTCATCCTCCTCTCGGCCCTCTTCGCGCTCATCGTCACCTTCTCGGGGCTCGTCTTCTCGGCGCTCATCTTCGGCATGGGGGTCAACACCTACGCCGACATCATCGCCAAGGCGATAGAGTACAAGGATTTCCTGATCCTCGCCGTCAAGAGCGCGGCGTTCGGCTTCTTCGTCGCCTTCATCCCGCTCTACTACGGTTCGCGCGCCGGCTATCACCTGACGGCGGTGCCGGTGTCGGTGCTCCGCGGCATGGTCAATGTGTTCATAGCGATAGTCGTCATCGAGGTGCTGTCATTAGTTGCCCGATTTCTGTAAAGCTCTACCCTTCGGAGGAGGCGCTCCGCGACGCGCTCGCCGCGCTCCGGAACACGCTCGGGGACCGCTATGCGCCCGTTTCGGAAGAGATCCCGCTTCTGTCGAACCTTTCGGTCTTCCAGAACATCGCCCTCATCCGGCAGTACCACGAGCGCCTCTCCGCCGACGAGGCGCGCGCCGCGACCACCGCGCTCCTTACGCGTTTCGATCTCTGCCATCTCGCGGCGAAACGCCCTCATGAACTCAGCGACTGGGAACTCTTTCTCGTGAAGATCCTGCGCGCTTCCCAACAGCGCACGGCGGCCATCGTGATAGACCGCCCCTTCGCGCAGGTGGGCGAACTTTCCGGCGTCGCCCCGATCAGAAAGGCTTTGGATCGCCTTGACATCCCCGGCATCGAGGCTATCATCGTCGGATACGAGTGGAACCGCGCGCGGTACGAGGCCGATGAGCTATAAGTCCATACAGTACAAGGTCGGCCTGTTCATCATCCTGACCCTTCTGCTCGTCGCCGCGGCCGCGCTGTTCGTCGCCTATAAAAAGGACCTTTTCGCCGACCTCGCCCGCTTCCACCTCGAGTCCGACTCGGGTGAAGGGCTCACCACCGGGATGCCGGTCCTCTTCTCCGGGTTCGAGATAGGCAAGGTCGCCTCGCTCGAACTTTCGGAGAAAGGAAAGGTGCTCATCACCATCACCGTTTCCCAGAAACACACCCGCTGGATCCGCGAAGGAAGCACCTTCACGCTCGAGAAGCCGCTCGTCGGCTCGCCGCGCATCGTCGTGAAGACCGATGACCCCGCCGCGCCGCCGCTTCCCGAAGAGAAGGTCGTCGCCATCCACACGGTCGACGATATCAACGAGATCATCAAGAAGGCCCAGCCGCTCGTCGAGCGGATACAGTCGGTCGCCAACAACCTCGACCGGATGACCGCGCAGGACAGCGAACTGCAGGGCATCATCGCCGACACGCGCAAGATGACCCGGATGCTCTCGGAGAAGAGGAGTCTTCTCGAAATGGCGACCGGCGACAAGCGGGGACAGGAGACGGTCATGCGCGCGCTCCGCGAGGCCGCGACCGCCGCCGAGGGCATCAACGCGACGATCGGGCAGGTCCGTTCGATCATCGAGAAGGCCGACGACGCGGTGCTCGGCGACCGCGGCGCCCTCGCCACGCTCAACCGCATCCTCCTCAACCTCGAAGAGAAGATGAAGCGGCTCGACGCGCTCGTGGACAACCTCGTCACGATGAGCGGCGACCTGCAGGGAAGCACTCAGGACATCACGATACTGCGCAAAGAGGTTGACGAAACGGTATCGAGCGTCCGCATCCTCATTCAGGATCTCCGCAACAGTTTGCCGTTCGAGCAGAAAAAGGAGATCGATCTGCCGTGAGAGCTTTCCTCTTGGCCATGCTCCTTATGCTCGCCGCCTGCTCCTCGAAACCGGCTCCGCTGTGGCAGGCGACGGCTCACACGCAACTGACCAACTACATCGAGAGTTACCTCGCCGGCGACGACCGCTTCGCCGCCGCCCACTTCGAAAAGGCGATCGCCGAGATACGCAAGACGGGAGACCCGGTCCTCATGGGACGCGCGCTCCTTACCCGCTGCGCCCTCGAGACCGCCTCGCTCGCGGGAACCGAGTGCGCCGTCGATCCGGCATTTCGCGCCGACCCCGGGAACGCCGCCTACCACGCCTTCGTGACCGGACGCGCCACCCCGGCATCCGATCTGCCGAAGCGCTACCGCCCCGTCGCCGCAGCGATCGAAAAACGCGATGCGCGAGAGGTGAACAACGCGATCGCCGGCATGGACGATCCGGTGTCGCGTCTCGTCGCGGTCGGGGTCGCCGTCCGTCGCGGGATCGAAGATACCGCGATCCTCGAGACCGGCGCCGCGACCGCCTCGGCGAACGGCTGGAAACGCCCGCTCGCCGCCTACCTTCGCCGCCTCAAACAACTCTACGAAGCGGCGGGCGACCGTGCCGGCTCGGCATCGGTCGAGGCGCGGCTCAGGGCGATGGAAGAATCTAAGTCTTCGGAATAGCGCCGTATTTTTGCCAAATAAAATTGTTGCGATTTTCGTCGAACATGTTAGAGCATCTCAGAGGTTGTCTATTCGCAAGGGGAGGAGGCCCATGACCGAGGTGAAGCTGACCGAGCGGGGGATCGAGGTGAGCATCCCGCCTCTTCTGCGCGGCATGTCGGCACGCGAGTACTTCTCGACCATCGAATCTCAGATGCGACAGACTCCCGGCGACATCTTCTTCGACTGCTCGTCGGCGACACTCATCGATTCGACGGCGCTCGGCAAGATCATCTTCATGGCGAAGGAACTGCGCCGCGAGAACCGGCGCGTCGTGTCCGAAGCGTGACCTCCCTCCCTCCGCGCCTTCATCACCAAGCTCAAGGCCGACCAGTTCATCAATCTCTCATGAGAACGCCGCTCCTCCTTCTCGCCGGTCTCGATCCCACCGGCGGAGCGGGACTTATCGCCGACGCCGTGACGGCGCGCGATCTTTCCTGCCGCCCGCTCGGCGTTCCCTCGATGCTCACCGTGCAGAACTCGCTCCGGTTCGAGAACGCAGAGCCGGTTCCACCGGCCTATATCGAACAAGCCCTCGCCGCGCTCGCCGCCGAGTTCCCGTTCGACACCGCGAAGGTCGGGCTCGTGCCGGTCGGCGATGCCGCGTGGCTCGACACGGCCGGCGCGCTTCTCCGCAAGCGATGCCGCCGCATCGTGGTGGACCCGGTCCTGCGTCCCACTGCGGCAGCGCAGGGAACGAGGCCCGGGACCGCCTACCTTTCGTTCCTCACCGGCGCCGTCGTCACGCCGAACTGCCGCGAGCTCGCGATCATCGCGGACGCGGCAGGCATCACGGAAAACCATGTCGCGGCGACCGCCGCCGCGCTTGCGAAACATCTTGACGCGGCGATCGTCGTCACCTTCGAGGGGAAAGAACCGCGCGTCCTCGTCGTGGAGAACGATCGCGCGACCGATATACCGATAACGCTCCTGCCGACCGAACGGCCGGTCCACGGCACCGGCTGTCGCTTCTCGACCGCCGTCGCCTGCGGCCTTGCGCGCGGCAAGGGGCTCGCCGACGCGGTCGCCGATGCCGCCGTCTATCTTACGAACGCGCTCCGCCGTCGGGAGCAGTTCCATCCCGACGGTCAGGACCTTCTCTGAGCGCAGTTATTCCGTAGAGCTCTCCGAAGCACGGCAGAAGCGCCGGACAAGAAAGGCCATCAGCGCCTGATAGCACCCGATCGAACACCGCTTGATGAGGTAGAGCGGCGCCAGCAGCCCGAGGGAACACACGGTGCGCCGCCGTTTCCTGATCGCCGCGACGATGCGGCGGGCGAGCCGTTCGGGCGGCACTGCGCTCCGCTCCATGATCCGTACGACAGACGAGCGGACCGACGCCGGAAGCATCTGCGGCACCACGGAGAGGAACGGCGAACGGACCGCGCCGGGGAAGACGGTTATGACATGAATGCCCTCGGGAGCGAGTTCTGCGGCGAGCGCCTCGGCGAGACCGGCGACGGCGAACTTGGTCATGTTATAGGGCGCAGTGAAGGGAAATCCGCACAGTCCCGCCGCCGAGGCGGTGATGAGGAGCGTCGCGTCCGGCGCGCTCCGGCGAAGACAGGGGAGAAAGGCCCGGACGCCGGCGACCACCCCCATCTGGTTCACCGCGACGATGCGCCGCCACTCCTCGACCGGTATCTCGGCGAAGCGGCCGCCGCTCATGATCCCCGCGTTGAGGTGAACGATGTCGGCGCGCCCGATCCGCGCCGCCGCCGCCGCAAGTGCCGCCTCGTCACTGCAGTCGAGCACTTCCCCGTGCGCGTCGAATCCTGCGGCGCGCCAGCCGGCGACCGCCTCGTCGAGCGGGACCGCGGCGATGTCGAGCGCATGGACCGTCGCCCCCTGACGCAAAAGCTCCGCGGCGACGGCCCTGCCGATCCCCGACGCGGCGCCGGTGACGACCGCGACCTTGCCGGAGAAGGCGCCGCTCATTTGAGGTTCTTTATCGCCGAGAGTTCGGTCTCGAGGTCCTTGAATACCGCCTCTTCGGCGGCGAGTCCCGCCGCGAGCGCCTCCTCGAGGGCGCTGTTCATGAGACGATAGGCCGCGATGAGTTCGTCGTTCTTCTTCTTGGCGGCGTCGTTGCGGGCCGCGGTCCATGCGTTGAACGCCTGTTGGAGGTCGAGCATGAGCGTCTGGACCGCTTTGAGCTTCGCCTTATGCTTCGCATAGGTCTCTTCCTTCCACTTCTGCTCCATCCCTTGGTAGTGCTTCTGGTTCCACTTCTGCTTGTAGTAGATGACCAGCTTTTGAATGATGTCGTTGTAGCGCGTCATGCGGCGATCGAGCTCACCGACGAGCTTCGCCGCCGTCGCGAACTCGCCCTTGCGGTGGGCGGCATGGAGGTCCTTCATCTCCTGCGCCGTCCGCTCGCACTCGGCATGCGACTTCCGATAGGCCTGCTCGATGAACCATCCTTCGTTGTGCATGAGTTTCGCTTCGGTCGAATCTTCGGCGGCGAACAGGAGCGCCCCGCCGAGCAAGGCGCCTGCGATGAGGGAACCGCATCTCATGGCGTCACCATCTGATGTTTTCCTGCAAACTCCAACCCCTCCCGCACGAAGGTCTCCACCTCCTCGATGTGTTCGGCAAGCAGTTCCACCACCCGGCCGTCTATCTTTCCCCGCGCCGCTTCGTCGCGGACGATGGCGAGCGCCTTGTCGCGCGGGATCGCCTTCTTGTAGGAACGGTCGGTCGCCGTGAGCGCGTCGTAGATGTCGGCGACCGCGAGCGCCCGCTCCACGATGCCGATCTCCCCGTTCCTCTTGCCGTTCGGGTATCCGCTCCCGTCGAGCTTCTCATGGTGGTTGAGCACGATCTCGGGGACCTTGGCGAGCTCGAGCGGCCACTGCATCGAGCGGAGCAGCTCCCAGCTGGTGACCACATGGCGCTCCATCTCGGCCCGTTCCGCCGGCGTGAGATTCCCCGCCGGAATGATGAGATAGCGATATTCATCCTCGGTGAGGAGCGGCACCGTTTCGCCGGCGATGTCGTAGCGTTTCGTCAGCGCCTCGTCGAGAAAGACCTTGTCCTCGTCGGAACGGCGACCGGGACGGTCAAGCGCGTCGAGGCACGAAACGAAGCGTTCGATGAACGCCTCCTCCGCGGCGCGGTCGGCGACCCCGGCGCGGCCGGCGGCGATCTGCGCGGCAAGGTAGCGGGCGCGCCAGTAGGCGCGCTCCCGGTCGGCAGGGTAGAGCTTGTTCACCTTCGTCAGGATCTGCTCGCGGGTGCCGATCTTGCCGAAGTCATGGAGCATGCCGGCGATCTCGGCGGCGCGCCGTTCGTCCCCCGAGAGCGCGGGCCCGCCCTTCTTCGCGATGATCTCGAGCAGTTTGAGGGTGATCCTCGTGACCCGCACCGAATGACCCTGCGTCGCCGGATCGCGCTGTTCGAGCGCCTTGGTGAGGGTCAGGATGAGCGAGTCGAACAGACGGGAGATGTCCTCGTAGAGGCGGTTGTTCTCGACGGTCACCGCGGCGAGCGACGCAAGCGACTGGAGGAGCAGTTCGTCGTAGCTGGTGAAGGGAAGGTAGCCGCTCTGCATCTCGCGCTTGTTGAGCAGCTGCACCGCGCCGATCACTTCGCCGTGCGGCGTCTTCATCGGCACGGTGAGGATCGAATGGGTCCGGTACCCGAGCATGACATCTATCTGCCGGTTGAAGGAGTACGGGGTGCCCTCGGGTATCGCGTAGGCGTCGGGGATGTTGAGCGTCTCGCCGGTCGCGCACACGAACCCGACGAGGCTCTGCGTGTTGAACGGTATCTCGCGCCGCTCGATGTCGGTGCGGTTGAGCTTCTCGTTCTGCGAGCAGACGAAATAGATGCGGCGGCGGTCGCGGCTCATGAGGTAAAGCGTCCCCGCCTCGGCGCGGGTCGCCCGCCGCGAGAAGGAGAGTATCTTGTCCCAGAGGCGGCGGGGATCCTTCTCGGAGGAGAGGTCCACGCCGATGTTGTAGTTGCCGACGATCTCCTCCTTGAGGTCGTCTATGACCTTCAAGAGGTGGCTGACGGCGAAAAGGGTGTAGGCGTTTATCTTCTCCCCGTCCACCGAGAAGATGTTCGGCGGACGGTATTCGAACCCGTGCCCGAACGAGACGAGGATGAGCCAGTCGCGGTCGCCGAGGTACCGTTGCACTTCGGGCGCCTGCCGTTCATAGGCGACCACCACCACCCGCGGCCGGGGCGAGGTAAGGTCCCGGGCGATGTCGGACGCTTCGCGGTAGAGCTTCACCGAAGCGTCGCTTACGCCCGTGATGAGCAGGTCTTCGGGCAGGAACAGGGTGGTCATGGTTCGGCACCTCCGGTGCTCAACTCTTCGATGACGGCCGCCGCCTCTCGCGCCACATGATGCCCCATCTCGCGGTCAAAAGCAACTCCGTGTCCGAGCGCCCCCCGCTGTTCGAGGTAACCGAGCACATCGAATATCTCGTCCTGCGTGACCGGGACGCGGCGCGAAGCGACCCGCCGGGCGATCTTCTGGACGAGTTCCGTACGGCTTCCGAAGGCGCCCATATCCTCCTCGAGAAGAAAGGAGAGGACCGCGGCGAGCAGATGGAACAGGGGAAGGAACGAGCGCCGGAGAAAAGGCACGACCCATGCCTCCAGCGTCTGTGCGGGAACGGGGTCTTCGACGCAGTCCCCGACCCGGAAACCTTGGATCACCCCCTCAAGATAGAGACGCGCCATCTCCTGCGCCGGCGGTTCGAGGGCGCCGCTCGCCAGAAAGAGCGGCGCGAGCGCGAACAGCGCGGTGTTCCGGTGATAGAAGAACTCGGCGCGCGCTTCCCCGGCGAGCCGGTACGCGTGGTCGCGCCGCCGGGACCGCACCAGCGTGCCCGCCTTTGCGAGCCGTTCGACGAGCCGCGGCACATAGAGTTCGGGGTGGCGGAGCGCCGGAGCGAGGCGGTACCTGCCGCCCTGCTCGATGATGCCGGCGAGATAGGCCATGCGACGGCCGAGCGCCGGGGCATAGATCTCCTCATGGGTGGTGAAGAAGGCGGCGAAGAGCCCGGAGAAAGAAAGAAAACCGCCCCGCTCGATGCGGTAGGCGACCTCGGCGGCGAAGGCCTCGTCGAACTCGGCGGGCAGATAGACCGGATCGCCGAACGCGACATAGGCGGGACCGTAGTTCGCGCGCAACAGACCGAAGAACTTCCGCAGAAAACCTTTCCGCTCGGGCTCCTTGCCGGGTCCCTGCTCCTGCGCATAGGCGTGGATCTCATGAAGCCGTTCATAGGTGATGGAGACGGGCACGACATAGAGGCGGCGCTTGCTCCTGCGGCGTATCTCCGAGAGCATCGAAAGGAGCCCGGTCCGCGGCGCGCGTACCTTGCCGGAGCGGGTGCGGCCTCCCTCGATGAAGAATTCGATGTGATAGCCCGATTCGACGACCGTCCGCAGATAGGCGCCGAACACCATGCGATAGAGCGGGTCATCGCGGACGCGCCGCCGGATGAAGAAGGCGCCGAGCCTCCGCAGGACGCCGCCGAGCGGGAAGAAGTCGAGGTTGTCGCCGGCGACGACGAGCGGCACCGCGACCTTCTCGCGGTAGAGAAGGTGGAACATGAGCAGGTAATCAAAATAACTGCGGTGCGAGGGGACGAAGACCAGACTGATGGCGGGGTGCGCCGCAAGGCGCCTGACGCCCTTTATCTCTTCGGCGCGGCATTCGATGCGCGAGAAGAGAGACGAAAGGAGGCGTCCGATGAGGCGCGATACCCGATCGGTGAAGTAGGGGCTGTAGCGGGTCGCGATGGCGTCGAGATGGCGCTCGACGAGCGCACGGTCGGCAGTGACCTCGCGCTCGAGCGCGAAAAGCGTTTCGCTCCGCATCTCGAGCCAGTTCCGCAGAGCGGCTCCGACGACATTCTTCTTCTCTTCCTCGAGCGTCCGGTAGAACCGCCGGTAGAGACGGGAGCTGTATTTCTCGCGGGGAAGGCGCTGGGCCAGCCCGATCCGCAGGGCGAGCCGGCGACGGCCGAGCAGAAAGAGTAACAGTTCGCGGAAGGTCGGCCACAGGTTGATCCTTCCCACCAGCGGGAGGAGCCACTGGCCCTCTTCCTTTCGGACCGTCTCCGTTTCCTTGTTCCACAGGGTGGTCACCGGCACGACCCACAGTTCGCGGGCCGCGATGTCGTTCATGAAGTCGGCCCACCCGGGGTCGCGCACGAAGAATTCCTGATCCTCGACCGGCAGGTAGAGACCGGTGATCCGGCGTCCGTAACGCCGCGGACCGCCGCCCCGCATCCATTCGGCGGCGAGCTTGAAAAGACTTCCCAGCGGAAAGAACGCAAGCGTTCGCGGACCGAACGAATGGGACGGGATTGGAAGGTGCGCTCTCACCAAAAAGACATTGAGGATGAACTGTTCGATGAGCGACGAACGGCGCGAGAGGTAGAACACCACCTGCTTGTTCTCTCTGAGTCGCCGCAACTCGTCGGCGTCGGCGACCTCGCAGGGCACCGAGCGGACGACGGCGCGCTCGAGCAGGCGGAACAAGAGGCCGCCGCCGTGTTCAAAGAACCGCCTCGTGGTAAAGAAGAAATAGGGGTTCCGCACGCTACAGCCGCCCCGCGATCGGTCTCGACGCGACCGGCCGCTCGACGGAAACCGTCACCGCCCCGTCAAGCATCTCGAGCGCCGCAGGAAGCCGCGCCGCGTCACGGTAGCGGAGCCGCAGTATCGGCTCCCCTTTCACGACCGGGTCCCCGACCTTTTTGGAGAAGGTTATCGCGACCGCGGTATCTATCGTGTCCTCCTTTCGCTCGCGTCCGCCACCGAGGAGCACGAGCGCTTTGCCGCAGGCGCGCGCTCCGATGCGAGAGACGAATCCGTCGTGCGGCGCGGCGACCTCGTGAACGAGTGGCGCGATCGGCAGGAGCCCCGGATCATCGAGAACACGCGGATCGCCTCCCTGAGAAACGACCATCCGGCGGAACACCGCGAGCGCCGAACCGTCCAACAGCCTGCGGCGCGCCTGCGCCGCGCCCTCTTTCAGCGACTTCGCGCGACCGAACAGCACGAGCAGTTCGGCCGCCTGCCGCACCACGAGGTCACTCACCTGAGGAATCTCCTCTCCCCGCAGCACCGCGAGCGACTCGGCGATCTCGACGGTGTGTCCCGCCGCCTTTCCGAGCGGCTCGTCCATACGAGTCACCAGTACGATGACCTTCCTCCCGAACCGTTCGCCGATCTCCTTCATCGTCTTACCGAGATGTCGGGCGTCGGAAAGACGCCGCATGAAGGCACCGTCACCCGTCTTGACATCGAGAAGAAGTCCCTCGATCCCTTCGGCAAGTTTCTTCGACATGATGGAACTCGCGATGAGCGGCACCGACTCGACCGTGCCGGTGACATCGCGAAGCGCGTAGAGGCGTCGGTCGAGCGGCGCGATGTCGCTCGTCTGACCGATCATCGCGACCCCGATCTCCTGCACCTGCCGCTGGAACGACTCGCCATCGAGGTCAACCCGGAACCCCGGGATGGACTCGAGCTTGTCGAGCGTCCCGCCGCTATGGCCAAGACCGCGCCCCGAA
>CAYNMQ010000033.1:0-6423 GCA_964398245.1 uncultured Spirochaetales bacterium
GTTTATCTTATTTGGAGCCAGAGGTTTTATTTGGGAGTTCCGCCGGTGTCGCTCGATCGTTATGTGTTCACCTTCAATCGTTACCTGCGTGAGCGTTTCGGCGACCGGGTGGCGCGGGTGTCGTTCGAGACCGGTCTTCCGTGTCCGTGGGGACGGTGTGTCTTCTGCGACAATCGCGTCTTCGTGCCGCGCGGCGCGGTGGTGCCGGGGCGGCGCGGCTGGCGGGAGCGGTTCGTCGAGCAGAAGAAAAAGATGGTCCAGCGTTACGGGGCGCATAAGGTGCTCGCCTATTTTCAGAGCGGCACGGCGACGGCGGGCGATCCGGAGCGTCTGGCGAAACTCTATGGCCTCGCGGCGAAGCAGGAGGGGGTCGTCGGGCTCATCGTCTCGACGCGGCCCGACTATGTGGATGAGAACATCGTGCAGATCATCCGGGCGGCGGCGCCGCGAGAGGACTTCGATCTCTGGATAGAACTGGGGCTTCAGTCGGCGCACGAGAAGAGCCTGCGCTGGCTCAACCGCGGGCACGATGCGGCGGCTTACGGGCGTGCCGTCGAGACGATCGCACGGGCGGGTGAGGGGCGCGTGAAGGTCGCGGCGCACCTCATCTTCGGGATACCGGGCGAAACGCCCGAGATGGCGAAAGAGACGGTCGCTTTCGCGGTGCGCCATCCGATCGTGCAGGGGATCAAGATCCACCACCTGCAGGTCTATCGGGGGACGCCGCTCGCCGAGGAATACGCGCGGGAGCCTTTTGCGCTCCCCGATGAGGATGAACATCTGGCGCTCGTGGGCGAGGTGATCCGTGGCTTGCCCGCGCGGGTGGTGGTGATGCGGTTTTTCGCCGAGGCGCCGGGGGCCTATCTCATTGCGCCGAAGTGGGAGTCGGGGCGGCAGGAACTTCTGCGAAAACTTGAAGAGTATTGCGAAACCCATAGGATACGGCAAGGCGGCGAAGAGGAGCATCCATGAATAGTTCTCTTACCTTGAGCAGCAGACAGCGGAAACATCTGCGCGGTCTTGCGCACGGTCTCTCGCCGGTGGTGCTCATCGGCGTGAAGGGGCTTGCCGCCGAGCAGGTGAAGGCGGTCGAGGAGGCGCTCCTCGCGCACGAGCTCATCAAGGTACGGTTTCTCGAACATAAGGATAAAGAGGAAAAGCGAAAGTTGATAGATGCCATCGTCGAGGCGACCGGGGCGGTCGTCGCCGGTATCATTGGCCATGTTGCCATTCTTTATCGCCCGCATCCCGATCCGGCCAAGCGACGCATCGTGCCCGATCCTGATCAGGGGGAGGAGACATGAAGGTTTCGGTCTTCGTTCCTTTCTGCAACGAGAAAGAGAACCTTGCCGAGGTCGTGGAGCGGGTCGAAAAAGGACTCGCGGCGGCGAAGGTCGAGGGGGATCTCGTGATGGTGGACGACGGTTCCACCGATGGAAGTTGGGATGAGGCGCAGCGACTTGCAGCCGGCCGGTCGTGGATCACTCTTCTTCGTCACCGCAAGAACCTCGGCCTCACGCAGGCGATGCGGACGGGGTTTGCCGCGTGCACCGGCGATATCATCGTGTTTCTTCCTTCCGATCTCGAATCGCATCCCGACGAGGATATACCAGTGCTCCTTGCCGGCTTCGAAAACGGCGCCGATGTGGTCTGCGGGCGACGGCTCGGCCGCTGGGAGAAGAAGGTGCTCCTCAGTTGGTTCTACAACGAAGTGTCGTGGGCGCTCTTCGGTCTGCGACTCCATGACATGAACTGGATAAAGGCCTTCAAACGCGAATGCCTCGCCGATATGGAACTGCGGAGCGACTGGCACCGTTTCATCCCGCAGGTCCTTCACGCGAAAGGGTGGCGGGTCGCCGAGGTCCCAGTCCAGTGGCATCGGCGCAAGAGCGGGAGGAGCCACTTCGGGTGGAGCCGCATTCCCATCGCCTTCTTCGATGCGCTCGTCGTCAAGTTCATGCTCACCTTCACCAAGGCGCCGATGCGCCTGTTCGGCACCTTCGGCGGGCTCCAGATGCTGGTTGCTCTCGTCATCATCGGCTGGATGCTCTATGCGACATTCGCGCTGAACGACAATGTCTTCCGCAACCGGCCGCTGCTTCTCTTCGCGGTCGGCATGTTCCTGTCGGGAACCATTTTTCTCTTCATGGGATTCCTCGCCGAACTCATCGTGGGAGTGAAGGACGATCTGTCACGGAGGAAGGAGCGATGAATCGGAAGAATCTTTCGACCATCGTGTGCGTGGCGCTCATCGTGACGATGACGCCGGTTCTTCTGTGGTCACGCAACCATCTCATCAACCATCCCAAACCGGTCGTCGAGACGATCGCCGCCTATCCGCGTCCCGAGTTCGCGCGCGTGATGGCGCTCGGTTACGATGCGATGACGGCCGATTTCCTCTTCATCAAGGCGGCCTACTATTTCGGGAGTCACTACCTTACCGACCGCACCTATCCGCTCCTCGGGCGCATGATCGAGGTGGTTGCGCGGCTCAATCCCGACCTCAAGATAGCGATTCTCTTCGGCGACGCGGCGATCTCTTCGATGGCGACGCCCGACGCGATCGAGGAGGCGAATCGCCTGCTCGACATCGGCCACGAACTTTTTCCCGACGATTACGAGTTCGTGTTCCGGAAGGGGATGAATTACTACATGTACCTCAACGACATGGAGAAGGCCTATCCCTTCCTTTACCGGGGTGCCCGCATGAAAGGGGCGCCGCCGAAACTCTATTGGCTCGTGACCAAAGCAATGACCAAGGGAGGCGGTTACCGGCTCGCCTACGAGTACACCGCGGCACAGTTGGCCGAGGCGAAGGACGAGAACATGAAGGACCTGCTCGCGGTGCGGCTCCGCTTCTACGGCGACCTTATCATGCTCGACGATGCGGCGCATCGCTTCAAGGCCGAGCAGGGGCGGTCACCTGACCGAGAGTTGAAGGATCTCGTGAAGAAAGGATATGTCAAGGAGATACCGAAGGAGCCGTATGGTGGTTACTACTATTATGACGAAACGAAGGAAATGGTGGTGACCTCTTCGGAGATATTCCTGCGTCCCAAAGACGATGAAACAAGCAAGAAGAAATGACCGATAGGGTCGGATAACAACCAGCAAAGGAGGAACCCATGGGAGTCAAAGGAACCCAAACGGAAAAGAATCTGCTCAAGTCGTTCGCCGGTGAGTCGCAGGCGCGGATGCGCTACGACTACTTCGCGAGCGTGGCGAAGAAGGAAGGCTACGAAAAGGTGGCACTTATCTTTGAAGAGACGGCACGGCAGGAGAAGGAGCACGCGAAGCGCTTCTTCAAGTTCCTCGAAGGCGGTATGCCGGAGATCACCGCCGCCTACCCGGCGGGTGTCATCGGGACGACGACCGAGAATCTGCTCGCAGCGGCGACCGGCGAACACGAGGAACACACCGAGCTCTACCCGATGTTCGCCGACATCGCCGATAAGGAGGGATTTCCCGAGATCGCGGCGGTGTGGCGGAAGATAGCGGTCGCCGAGAAGCATCACGAGGAGCGCTACCGCGCCCTGCTCGCCGAGATAGAGAAGGGCGAGATGTTCAAGAAGGCGTCGGTGGTGACATGGCGCTGTCTCAACTGCGGCTATGTCCACGAAGGGACCGAGGCGCCCAAATCGTGCCCGGCGTGCGCCCATCCGCAGGCGTGGTTCGAACAACTGGGCAGGCATTGGTAGGAGGTCGCCATGGCGAAAACGATCATGCTCATCCTCGTCGGCAAGCGGCGCGAGTCGGCGGTCGCGGTGCAGAAACTGCTCACCGATTACGGCTGTTACATCAAGACGCGGCTCGGTCTCCACGAGGCATCGGAAGCGGTGTGCGCCGACGACGGTCTCATCATTCTCGAACTCGTCGGCGACGCGAAGAAACATGACGAGCTGTTCGCGGCGCTCAAGAAGCTTCCCTGCCTGCAGGTCAAGCTGGAACGGCTCAGTGTCGAAAATTGCGGAAAATAGGAGGGACCTATGACGAAACGACTCGAAGTGTACAAGTGCGCGGTGTGCGGCAATATCGTCGAGATGCTCCACGGCGCGGCGGGAACGCTTGTCTGTTGCGGACAGAACATGAAGAAGATGGAAGAGCAGACGGCCGACTGGAAGAACGAGAAGCATGTGCCCATCGCCGAGGCGCAGGAGGGCGGCACGCTGGTCAAGGTCGGCTCGACCGCTCACCCGATGACCCCGGAGCACTACATCGAGTGGATCGAGGTCATCAACGGCGACTATGTGAATCGCAAGTATCTCAAGCCGGGAGACAAGCCGGAAGCGGCGTTCTATGTGCCGTACGCCGAAACGCTGATTCTGCGCGAATACTGCAACATCCACGGCCTCTGGAGAGGCGGTAAATGACCCTCTCAGCGATACCGGTAGCGCCGAACCTCTACTGGGTCGGCGCGATAGATTGGGCGGTCCGCAACTTCCACGGCTACACGACGCACCGCGGCACCACCTACAACGCCTATCTGCTCATCGACGAGAAGGTGACGCTCTTCGACACGGTCAAGAAGGGCTTCGAGCACGAAATGTTCGCGCGCATCGCCTCGGTCGTCGAGCCATCGAAGATAGACTACCTCATCTCGAACCATGCCGAGCCTGACCATTCGGGAACGATCCGCGAGACGATCGCGCTCGTGAAACCGGAAAAGGTTTTTGCTTCGGTCATGGGCGAGAAGGCGCTCGCGCGCCACTTCGGCGACCTCGGGTGCCCGGTGACCACCGTGAAGGACGGCGAGAAGATATCGCTCGGCAAGCGGACGGTGCAGTTCTTCGAGACGCGGATGGTGCACTGGCCCGACAGCATGTTCTCGTACCTCGTCGAGGATCGCATCCTCGTGAGTCAGGATGCCTTCGGCATGCACCTTGCCACCACCGAGCGCTTCGACGATGAGCTGCCGTGGGAACTGCTCGAGCGGATGAGCGCCGACTACTACGCGAACATCATCACGCTCTATTCGCCGCAGGTGGCGAAATTGCTCGACAAGGTCGCGGCGGCGGGGTTGACCTTCTCGATGGTTCTTCCCGATCACGGTCCGGTCTGGCGCGACATGGCGCGGTTCGGCAGGATGGTCGAGAACTACCGGAAATGGTCGGCGCGGAAACTGTCGCGCAAGGTCGTCGTCCTCTACGACACCATGTGGAAGGCGACCGAAAAGATGGCGGCGGCGGTCGTTGACGGCCTCCGGGAAGGCGGCGTGAAGGCCGCGGCCATCGCGCTGTCGTCCTCGTCGCGCAGTGATGTCGCGAGCGCTCTGCTCGATGCGGCGGCGCTCGTCGTGGGGACGCCGACGCTCAACAACGATCTCTTCCCGTCGCTTGCCGATGCGCTCACCTATGTGCGCGGTCTCAAGTTCGCAACGCCGCTCGGCGCGGTCTTCGGCAGTTACGGCTGGAGCGGCGAGGGAACGGCGAAGGCGAAGGAATATCTCGCCTCGATGGGCATGACGGTGCTCGGCGAGGTGAAGGCTCAGTATGCGCCCGACCGCGAGGCGCTCGAGGCATGCCGCCGACTCGGCATGACGGTCGCGGAAAAGGTCAAGGAAACGATACCGGCGTAAGGAGAAAACGATGAAGAAGTATGTGTGCACCGTATGCGGCTATGTCTATGATCCGGCGGTCGGCGATCCCGACAGCGGCGTTCCGGCCGGCACCCCGTGGGAAAAAGTACCCGCCGATTGGGTATGCCCCGTCTGCGGGGTCGGCAAGGACAGTTTCGAGGAACAGTAGCGACTAGTCGTCCGACAGAAGCGTATCGTCGTCGGCCGGCGTCTCGGCATCCTTTGCGGTGTCGGCGTCGGCCGCGGCGTCTTTATCGGGGGTGGTGTCGGTAGCCGAGGCATCTTCGTCGGAAAGGAGCGTATCTTCGTCGCCCGGATGCCAGTCCATCTCGGCGAGGACATCCTCGACCATCTTCTCGATGTCCACGATGTCGGGCTCCTTGGTGCACCCGAAGGCGGTAAGGAGCGCCGTCACGATGAGCAGTGTCGTTCTCATTGCCGCCTCCCTAGAATGAGCCGCTGAAATTGAGCGTGACGCGGTCGCCGTCGGTGCGCACCGAGACCTTCTTGTCGGTGACCGGTTCTTCCTTCTTCTCTTCCTCCGGTTTCTTTTCCTCGGTCCAGAAGTAGAGGCCGATGCCGGCGGCGATGAAGACGGCGCCGCCGATGAAGGCGTAATTGCGCGAGCCGATATGCTGATGCCCCTCGTCATATTTCGCCTTGGTCTTGCGGACATACTCATCGGGGGTGAAGCCCGGTTCTTTGGCCGCCTCGCGGATCGCCTCGGGGGTCGCCATCTTCTGGTACTTGTCGAAACTCTTTTTGGCGAGGTAGTCGAAGTAGAAACCCGAGGCCATGGCGAGGAGTCCGAAGACGCCGGAGGCGATCGCGCCGCCGAAGGAGGGGCG
>CAYNMQ010000033.1:6433-13495 GCA_964398245.1 uncultured Spirochaetales bacterium
CTTTTTCTCTTCTGCCTTCTCCTCCTTCTTTGCCGGTGCGAGCGGTTCCTTCACCGTCGTGTCCAACTTCTTCTCTTCGGCAGGGGCCGGCTTCTCCTCCGCGGCTTGTCCCGGCGAAGCCTCAGCGGAGCCGGATTCCGTGGCTGGAGCGGGCGCCGGCACCGCTGCGGCGGCTTGCTCCGGCGAAGTATCTACGGGGCCTGATTCGGCGGCGGGTGCAGGTTCCGACGCGGCCTCTTCAGTGCCGCTCTCTTCGGCTCCTAGACACAGCGGAAGGGAGAACACGCTCAAGAACAGAAAAAAAGCGAGGTTTTTCATGGTCGCTCCCCATGTTGTTCGGTTCGATGGTAACGGATGGGGGAAATAATGCAAGAGAAACGAAAGTTACTTCTCCCTGTCCCTGCGCAGGAGCGCCTCGAACCCCGCTTCGTCGAGGACGGGGATGCCGAGTTCTTTGGCCTTGTCGAGTTTCGAGCCGGGATCGGCGCCGGCGATGACATAGCTCGTTTTCTTCGACACCGATCCGGTGACGCGGCCTCCTTTCGATTCGATGAGCCGCTTTATCTCCTCGCGTGGCTTCGAGAGTTCGCCGGTTATCACGAAGGTAAGCCCCGCGAGCGTCGCGTCGAAGGCGACCTTCTCGGGATAGACGATGGTAACGCCGGCGGTAAGGAGCGCCTCTATCTCGCGGCGGTTTTCAGGGTCACTAAAGTAGGCGGCTATCGTCTGCGCCGCGACGGGGCCGACTCCTTCGATGGTGAGAAGTTCCGCCTCGGTCGCCCGCATGAGCTCCTCGAGGGTGAAGCGCTTGGCGAGTTCGCCCGCCATGAATTCGCCGACTTCGGGGATGCCGAGCGCGAAGAGGAAGTTCTGGAACTTGACCGTTTTCGCCTTTTCTATCGCGTCGAGGAGGTTCTGCACCGACTTCTCGCCCCAGCCCTTCTGCCCCATGAGCCACATCGCCCAGTCCTTGAGACGGAAGATGTCGGCGAACGAGCGGAGCCACCCTTTCTCGTGGAAGAATTCTATCTGCTTGTCGCCGAGCCCCTCGATGTTGAAACCCTTGCGCGAGGCGAAGTGAATGAGCCGCTCGATCGTGCGCGCGGGACAGTGGAGGTTCGGACAGCGGATCGCCACCTTGTCGGCATCCTTGACGAGCGTGGTGTCGCAGACCGGGCAGTGCGTCGGCGCGATGATGCGCTCTTCGGCGCTCAGGGTGGCGGTATCGCGCGGGCGGGTGACCGAGACGACCTCCGGTATCACATCGCCGGCGCGGCGGACGAAGACCTCTGCGCCGAGGTAGAGCCCCTTGCGCTCTATTTCGTCGAGGTTGTGGAGCGTCGCGTTCTCGACGGTGACGCCCATGAGTTCTATCGGTTCGAGCCGGGCGACCGGTGTCACGACGCCGGTGCGGCCGACCTGCCAGTCAACCCGCTTGAGGGTCGTCGTCTTCTCCTGCGCCGGCAGTTTGTAGGCGACCGCCCAGCGCGGTGTTCGGGTGAGGTAACCTGCCGTCTCCTGCTCGACGAACGAATTGAGTTTTACGACAAGGCCGTCAATGTCGTAGCCGAGCGTCTCGCGCGCCGCGATCGTCTCTTCGATGATGGGGAGCACTGCTTCGATCGTGGGGGCGAGGCGGTAGGGTGGCGTTCGGAACCCGAGCGAGCGCAGAAATTCGTGCAGTTCGCTCTGACGGGAAATCGGCAGTCCTTCAGTGGTCGCGACACCGTACGCGAAGAAGTGGAGATCACGATCGGCGGTCACCTTTGGATCGAGTTGACGGAGAGAGCCGGCGGCGGCGTTACGCGGGTTGGCGAACGGCTGTTCTCCCTGTGCGAGCCGGTCGGCGTTGAGTTTTTGGAACGCCGTTTCGGGAAGGTACACCTCGCCGCGCACCTCGAACTCGGCGGGAACATGGTCGGCAGGGAGAACGAGCGGAACATCTCTCACGGTGGCCACATTCTGGGTCACCTCCTCGCCCGTTTCGCCGTCGCCGCGCGTCGCCGCCTGCGAGAATTTGCCGTCCCGGTAGCGGATCGCCACCGCAAGGCCGTCTATCTTCTGCTCGACGATGAACCCGCCGCGGATCTCCATCTTGAGCCGTTCGAAGAAGGCGCGGACCTCTTCGAGCGAAAAAGCGTCCTCGAGCGAGGTCATGCGGTAGGGGTGAGCCACCTTCTTGAACCCTTCGCGCGGCTGCCAGCCGATCCGCATCGAAGGCGACCAGGGAACGACCCAGTCGGGATGTTCCGCCTCGATGGCGCGGAGTTCGCGCATCTTGGCATCGTAGTCGGCATCGCTCAGGAACGGTTTGTCGTCGCGGTAGTAGGCGGCGGCGGCGCGCGAAAGGAGCGTCGCGAGTTCTTCGTAGCGTTCTCTCGGATCATTCATGGACTAACGGTTCCTCTCACGGTCGCGCACGAGGTTGGAAAAACTGCGGTCCCATGTCCGCTCTCCCTCTTTGGAGAAGAAGCAGGCGGGGAATTCACCGGCGCGGCGGTGGTAGGCGACACACTCACAGCAGAGGCCGTGACGGGGACAACCGCTGTAGGTGCAGTTACAGGAGCGCTGATTCTTTTCTTTGTTAGGGCACGACATCGCTTCCTCCCGATCATGAGCTTCGGCAACCGCGTTGTATCAGAGGCGCAGAGGCAAGTCAATTGAGTCGCGCATACGGCAGTCTGTGCGAAATCGCACTTTCTGTGCAGTATCGCTCGGGTAAAAATAAAACAACCTCTTGAAATTATATGAGAAAGTTTCGATAAACCTTGCCTTCCTTACCATGACCGCTACCATACCTTACTTATGAAGAACGTCACACGAGACATCTCGGTGCGCCCCGAAAAGTGGACGGCGCTCTTTTTGGTCCTTTTCGCCCTGTTCTTGGGGGCATGCGCCGACAAACACGCCGAAGAGGGGGAAAAGGCGCGCCCGGTGCGGGTCGTGGAGATAAAGCAGGAGAAACGGCCGGTGCGGCTCCCCTATATCGGGACGCTCAATTCGAAGGATATCAAGAAGTACGCCTTCAAGATGCCGGGAAAGGTGGCCGCCATTCGGGTAGAAAAGGGCCAGCGGGTCGCGAAAGGGACGCTTCTTGCCGAACTCGATCCGACCGATGTCGGCTTCGCCGTCTCCGCTGCCGTGCCCCCCCTCCGCAAGGCGAATGAGGCCTATGAGGAGGCCGAGAGTTTCTATCAGCGGATACGGGCGCTCCACGAGAAAGGGTCGGTCACCAGCGACGATCACGACAAGGCGAAACTCAACCGCGATGTGCGTGAGGCCGACTACCGGCGGGCGCAGGTTGACCTCGAGTACAAAGAGAGGCTGAGCGCCGATCTCAAGATGTACTCCGAGATAGACGGCTATGTCGTCGAGATACTCAACAAGCCGGGAGAGATCGTCGGCGCGGGCTATCCCGTCGTCGTCGTGCGCAACGACCGGCAGGTGGTGCAGGTCGGCGTCTCGCAGAAGGATGTGAAGCAGATACGGATAGGAACGCCGACCGCGCTTTCGATAGACGGCATCGAGGGGAAGGGGCGCGTATCGAACATCGCGCAGATACCCGATCTCCAGAGCCGCACCTACACCGTCGAGGTGACGCTTGACGACAAGCTGGCCGCTTCGGCCTTCTACCTCGGTTCGATAGCGAAGGTGTGGTTCGAGATAGGGGAGAAGGAGGCGGTCTGGGTGCCGGTGCAGGCGATACAGAGCGACGGGCAGGAGTATGTCTATGTGGTGGAGGGGGAGCACGCCCGGCGCCGGACCATCACGCTCGGCGCCATCGAGAACACGTTCGTCGAGGCGGAGGGCCTTGCGCCGGGCGAGACGCTCGTGGTGGAAGGGATGAAGGACCTCCATCAAGGGGCGCCGGTGAGCATCGTCGGACGCTGAAGGAAGGGGTATGCGGGACATCATCCATCAAGCCCTCGTCCATCGAAAGGTCACCCTCTTTTTCGTACTGGCGCTCACCATCTACGGACTCGTCAGCTACTATTTCCTTCCCAAACAGGAGAATCCCGATCTCGACCCGACGATCGCGCTCGTCACCGCCGTCTATCCGGGGGCGCTCCCCGAAGACATGGAAAAGCTGGTCACCGAGAAGATAGAGGACGCGGTGAGCGAGATACGCGGATTCGACAGCGTCCGCAGTTACTCGAAGAACAGCATCTCCATCGTCATCGTCTACATCAAACCCGACGCCGACCGCGAGAAGTCGTGGCTCGACCTCCGCCAGAAGATGGACGACCTCTATCCCAAACTGCCGCAGGGGTGCTGGAAGCCGGAGATCAACACGCGGCTCGGCGAAACGGCGGGGCTCATCATATCCTTCTCCGGCGAGCGGTATACCTATGATCAGCTGGAGGCCTACGCCGAACTCTTCAAGGAGCGCCTCCGCCGCATCAAGGGGATCGTACGGTTCGAGATCGCCGGAAAGATAGACCGCGTCGTCCGGGTGACCGCCGACATCGCGCGGCTCAACCAGCACCGGCTCTCGCTCGAGGATCTCTGGAAGCTCCTGCAGGCGCAGAACATCGAGATACCGGCCGGCGCCATCGAACGGGACGGCGTCACGGTCAATGTGAGCGTTCCCGGGAAGTTCACCTCGCTCCGCGACATCGAGAACACGGTGATCGATGTCTCGAGCGCCGACGGCTCGATCGTCCGGCTCCGCGATGTGGCGACCGTTTCGATGGGGCTCAAGGACGAGGCGAGCAAGATACGGCGCAACGGGCGTCCGGCGGTCGTGCTCGCCGGCTACTTCGAGGAGAAGCGCAACATCCTCATCATCGGTGACGAGGTGCGCGCCGCCATCGAGGAGGTCAAACGGACGCTGCCCGCGGACCTCGTGGTGGGCGAGGTGCTCTACCAGCCCGACGATGTCCGGAAGGCGGTGCGGGACTTCATGTCGAACCTTATCGAGGGCATGCTCTTCGTCATCCTCGTCGTGTTCCTCGGCATGGGATTCCGCAACGCGATGGTCGTCGCGACGGCGATACCGCTCTCGATCCTCGCGACCTACATCGTCATGGGGTTCACGGGGATAAAGGTCCATCAGATCTCGACGGTGGCGCTCATCATCGCGCTCGGCATGCTCGTGGACAACGCGGTGGTGATATCGGACGCGATACAGGTGAAACTCGACGCCGGCGTCGAGCGGCTGAAAGCGGCGTTCGAGGGGACGATCGAGGTGGCGATCCCCCTCTTCACGAGCACCCTCACGACGGTCGCCGGTTTCTTTCCGCTCCTGCTCCTGCCGGGGAATGTCGGCCAGTATGTGATCAGCGTGCCGCAACTCGTCATCATCTCGCTCATCGCTTCCTACCTCGTCGCGATGTTCGTGACGCCGACCATGGCGGTCATCTGGTTCCGTCCCGAGGGGCGGGCAAGCGAACGGACCGGCGCGGTGCGCCGCCTGTTCCAGCATCTCCTTGCGAAGGGACTCGATCGTCCGGTGGCGGCGCTGCTCATCGTGCTCGTTATCGTGCTCGCGGCCCTCGCCTTGGGAGGGCTCTTCCTGCCGATACGCTTCTTCCCGAACGCCGACAAGGACATCATCGCGATAGATATCACCTCGGAGATCGCCGAGCTTGCCGACACCGAAAAGGTGGTGAGGCAGGTCGAGGACATCCTTCACGACCAACCGGAGGTCACCGAGATGACGACGGTCGTCGGCGACGATCTGCCCAAGTTCTATGTCACGATGATGCCGCGGCCTCCTTCGAAGGAGTACGGGCAGGCGATGTTCCGTGTGGACCTTGAGAAGACGGGGCGTTTCCGCGACAACGAGGCGTTCGGGTATCACCTCCAGCGCGAGCTCGACGCGCGGGTCACCGGCGGCTCGGCGAAGGTGAAGATACTTCAGCAGGCCGAGCCGATGGATGCGCCGGTCATGTTCCGCGTCACGGGCGACGACCTCGAGCGGGTGCGCGCCGTCTCGCGCCGCCTGCAGGAGGAGATGCGCGCCATGCCGGAGCTCATGAATGTGCGTGACAACGGCGCCGGCGAGCGGCTCGAATACACCGTAAAGGTGGACGACGAGGTCGCCACGAGCCTCGGCATCGTCAAGTACGATGTCCAGCGGCAGATAAACCTTGCGCTCCGCGGCGACAAGGCGTCGGTGTTCCGGAGCGGCGGCGAGGAGTACGAGATCATCGTCGAATCGGGCATCACGAGCGTCGAGGAGCTCGAGAACCTTGCGATAAAGTCATCGGTCGCCGGCAACAAGGTGCTTCTCAAGCAGATCGCCACAGTGACGCTGACCCCCAAGACCGACTACATCTACCGGTTCGACAAGGAACGCTCGCTTTCGGCGCTCGCCGACATGAGGCCCGGCTACGGCGCGTCCGAGGCCACCGTCCGCTTCATGAGGGAGGTGTTGCCGCGGATCGACACCAGCGGCGTCCGCGTGGTGCACGACGGCGAGATGAAGAACATCATCGACAACTTCTCGAATCTCGGCATCGCGGCGCTTGCGGCGATATTCTTCAATTATCTCATCCTCCTGCTCGAGTTCAAATCGCTCCTCCAGCCGTTCATTATCCTCACGACGGTGCCGCTCTCGGTCGTCGGGGCGGTCCTCGGCCTGCTCGCGTTCGGCCAGCCGTTTTCGTTCACCGCGTTCCTTGGCATCACGAGCCTCATCGGTGTGGTGGTCAACAACGCCATTCTGCTCATGGAGTTCATCAACGCCGAGAAGGCGAAGGGACACGATCTCAAGAAAGCATGCATCGAAGCGGTGGCGCGGCGCTACCGTCCCATCATGCTTTCGAACATCACGACGGTCATGGGGCTCGTGCCGCTCGCCACCTCGGGCAGCCAGCTCTTCACGCCGATGTCGGTCGCGCAGATGAGCGGGCTGCTCATCGCGACGCTCCTCACGCTCGTCGTGATCCCGATCGTCTACTTCCGGGCCGAGACGACATTCGGGTCCTATCGCTCATATAATAGAGGAGGTGTCGCATGATGTTCCGGTCTATCCTTGGCATGGCCGCGGCCGTATCGGCGCTCTGGTGCGGCGTCGCGTGGGCGGACGATCCGAACAGCCCGGTCGGCTACTGGCGG
>CAYNMQ010000034.1:0-13456 GCA_964398245.1 uncultured Spirochaetales bacterium
GAGGCGCAGGTGCGACGATCGCCTGAGAAAGGAAAGCGCCTCTTCGAGCCGGTCCGGCATTATTCCCTGCCGGTTGGTCCCCGTCTCCACCTTGAGATGAATGTCCACCCTCCGCCCCTTCGCCTGCGCTGCTTGTGAAAGCGCCGCAAGATGCTCGCCATCATAGGCGACGCTCGCCACATCATCGAATTGAACAACCTCTTCCGTACGACCGCAGGGAACCGGCCCGAGAAGGAGGATCGGCTCATGGAAGCCGGCGCGGCGAAGCGCCGCCGTCTCCTCGATAGTGTGAACGCAGAACATATCGACGCCGTTCTCGTGCGCCAGCCGCGCGATCTCGAGCAGGCCGTGACCATAGGCGTTCGCCTTCACGACCACCGCGAGGCGCGACCGCTCGCCGAGGCATCGCCGGAGGAAGGCGATGTTCGAGGCATATGCCCGCCGCGACAGTTCGATCCAACTGTGGAAGACTCGCTCTTTCATCACCGCGTCATACCGTCAAGAAAACCCATCTCCTGAAGCGCCACCGTCACCTCGGCAAGCGGTAAGCCGATCACATTCGACACCGAGCCATGCACCATGCTTACGAACGCGCCGCCGAGCCCCTGCACCGCATAAGCGCCCGCCTTGTCCATCGGCTCGCCTGACGCGACATAGTCGGCGATCTCTTTTTCGGAAAGGGGACGAAACGCCACATCGCTCGAGACCGCAAAAACCTTCTCCTCGCCTCTCCAGCCGATCGCCACGCCGGTAATGACCTGATGCACCGTTCCCGAAAGAAGCCGCAACATACGCTCCGCGTCCCGCGCATCGCGCGGCTTGCCGAGCATCTCTCCCTTGACGACGACGATCGTGTCGGCGGCGAGCACCGGTGATGCGTCACCGCGCCGGAGCACGACCTCTCTCATTTTCTCGCACGCAAGGCGTTTCGCCGTCTCGATAGAGGATTCTCCCGGGACAAGGTGTTCCTCGACCGCGGGGACGATCACCTCTATGCCGAACGGGAACATCGCGAGCATTTCGCGCCTGCGGGGACTCGCGCTGGCAAGAACGAGCATCACCGGGTCTCCGTTTCGTGCGACATAAATGGCACCATGCGCCAACCGCTCTTCACGACATCGGCCTGCGATCCCTTCACAAGAACGATATCGCTCGCCCGCGTCGCCGCGATCGCCGCGTGACGGTGCCACTCCGTCGCGTGCAGAACGATCCGGCGAAGAAAAAAAAGCTCGTCGCGCGGCGGCGCGTCATCGAGCGCGGCAAGGAGCAAAAGCGGGAAATCCTCCTTGAGCCGCGTTCCCGGCTTGACGAATCCGGCGGCCCGCGTTCCCTCGAACGGTTCGGCAAGCCAGAGGAACGGCCGCGGCACGAGCGACTCGAGCGTCCACTTGTCAAGCCCGATGACCAGCGGAAGCGGCATTCCGGCTATGTCGGGCATCCTTTCGACGATTATTTTCTCTTCTCGCGCATCCATGAGGCCATCTTCGAGAAAAGGTTGTGTCGTCCCCGGAGCAGCTCTATGAACTCGTAGACCAACAGCACGCCCGTCACGGTGAACAATAGATAATCGAATCCGGTCATCGTCTCCTCCGCGCCAATCCTAGCAGGCAACGGGAAAAAAGCAAAAAGGGAGCGTTTTTTGGTTGCTTTTTCCCCTCGAGTGTGCTTTATATGGCGCCGTCGGCTCGTCGTCGTAAGTGTCCCGCGGGAGGCTCTTATGAAGAACCCGCTTCTGGTCCAAGAACTGCGCGAGATGTTGCGCGGCGGGCACGCTGACGATCTCCGCGCCTACTGCCAATCCAACACACCGCAGGTCATCGCGAGTTTCCTCGAGGCGCTTACGCCAGAGGAGATAAAGGAAGTGTTCACCGTCATCGGTCGCGAGGCGGCGGCGGCGATATTCCACCACTTCGAAGACGAGGTCAAAACGGCGCTTCAGGATATCCTCTCGGAACAGGAGTACTCGGAGCTGCTCTACGAGCTGCCCGAGGAGGTCCAGCAGGAGCTCATCGAGGATCTGCCCGACGATGAGCGGAAGAAGGTCGAGTCCTACATCGACCTTTACGAAAAAGTCGAAGAGGAAGAAAAGAGACGGATAGAGGAAGACGCCCGGAAAGAACGCCAGATCCTCATCTATGACAAGGACGGCGAGATCCTCGAGAACATCACCATCTACAAATCATTTCCCGACGGACTGAGAAAGATCGGTGCCGTGGAGCCGGGATGTTGGATCAATGTGGTAGAGCCTTCCTCCGAGGAAGTGGACTTCCTCGCCGAACACTTCAAGATACCACATGACTTCCTTGCCTCGGCGCTTGACATGGACGAGAGGGCGCGCATCGAGAAAGACGATCATGCGACGCTCATCGTCGTTCGCATGCCTCACTACGACGAAGCGAGCAAGACGCTCATGTACACGACCAACGCGGTCGGCATCATCCTCGTTCCCGACGCGATCATCACCGTCTCACCGCGCCGCAACATCGTGCTTGAAGAGTTCATCGAAGGAGAGGTGCGTCATTTCACGACCCTCGACCGCGATCTCTTCATTCTGCAGATACTGCTTCGCGCCACCCTTCTCTACCTGCTCTATCTCAAACAGATAAACAACATCACGACGGTCATTCAACGCAAGATCATCGAATCATCGCACAACAAACACCTCGTCAAACTGCTCGAACTCGAGAAGTCGCTCGTCTATTTCGCCACCTCGATCAAATCGAACGAATTCATGATGACGCGGCTCAAGCGCATGCGCCTCATTCGCGAGGACGAAGCGATGGAAGATCTCTGGGAAGATGTTGAGATCGAACACAAACAGGCGGTCGAAATGGCTCAGGTCCATTCAAACATCATGACGAGCCTCATGTATGCCTTTGGCTCAATAATTGGTAACAACCTCAATGTCATCGTTCAGATACTTACTTCCTTCACCATCGTTCTTACCATTCCGGTCATCTTCGCGTCGTTCTACGGCATGAATGTTCCGAACGGCCTCGAGGATAATCCCTACGCCTTCGCCGGCGTTGTGATTTTTTCGGTGCTCGTCTCCGGCATCGTGTTCTTCTACTTCCGCAGACGACGCTGGCTGTGATCCTGACGCGTTCTCTTAAAAACCGGCGTTCGCAATAATGCCGCGAAACACCGCGGGGAACGCGATCCCGATCATCGCCAGGATGAAGATGAGCACTGCCTGCGGACCACAATCAAGGGAACGAGCATGACCGGTCACGATCGCTTGAGAAGGAGTCCCGGCGTACATGCGCGACACCGCACGCACCATGCCGTAAAGCACCAAGGTAATCAGCGCAAGAAATGTGATAAGTATGCCGAAGCGCTGTTGAAGAATCATTTCCTGCGCCATCAACATCTCTGAGAAGAACAGCGGGAAGGGGGGCAATCCGGCGATAGCAACGAATCCGAGCCCCCACAGGACGGCGGTGGGGCGGTCAACTTCGGCCAATCCCGAGATCTCTGCTATTTCCTTGGAGCCGAAACGAACGGCGATATTTCCGGAGGTGATGAAAAGAGCCCCTTTGGTAAGGGCATGGGCGGCCAGATGAAGCATTGCCGCAAAAGCGGCCATCCCGCCGAGAGCCACGCCGACAAGAATGATCCCCATGTTCTCAATGGAGCTATAGGCAAGGAGTCTCTTATAGTTAGTGGCGCCGCTTATGTAGATCGCTCCGATAAGAAGCGAAGCCATGCCACAGACGAGAAATAGTGTTGATGCCTCATAACGGAGTCCTGCCTCTTCGAGGATGCGAAAGATTCGAAAAAGCCCGTAGAACGCCGAATTGAGCAACATTCCCGAAAGAAAGGCCGAAACGGGAGCGGGGGCTTCCGAATGAGCATCCGGCAACCACGAATGCATGGGAGCGATACCGGCTTTGGTGCCAAATCCGACCAGCAGAAAAGGAAACGCAAACAAAAGCCAGAAGCGGTTAAGACGCGGCGCATTCTTAAGAAGTTCGTCATAGAACAGCAGAGAGACACCTTTTGCCGAAAGCGCAAGGAACAACAAGCCAATGAATGCGATCGCAATGCCGACCGAACAGATGAAGACATACTTCCACGCCGCTTCGAGCGACGATTCTCCCCGTTCGAAATAGATGAACGGCGCGGAAGCAAGCGTCGTCGCCTCGACGAAGACCCAGAACAGCCCGATATTGGTGGCAAGCACCGCGCCGGTCATCGCGAAGACGAACAACACCATTGCCACAGCATAGATGCGATGCCACCCTCCGGAAACTTCGTGGTGATCAAGGTAATGAAGGCTGGCGGGAACGATGGCAAGATAGAGAATGGCGATAAGCCCGAGGAACATGAGGTTTCCCTCGTCGCTTCTGAAATATCCGATGAACTCTTCCGGTCCCGTTATCCACCAGTAGACGACGGAGGCAAAGGAAAGAAGAGCGTGCGAAACGAGCATCGCGCGTTCGAAGCGGCGGGAAGGGAACACGAGCATCAATCCTGCCGCGATGAGCGGAAAGAGGAGAACCGTGGCCAGCATCATGGCTGATCCCTCAAACTCGTCAGTTTCTCACGCGAGATCTCTTCATAAGCGGACCGAAGTTTCCCCAAAAAGAGCAGGAAGACGAACAGAAGCGTGAAAATGTCGAGAAGAACGCCGAGGTTCACGAGAAGCGGCAACTCGACAGCCATCGCGATCATGAGCAGGAAAACGGCGTTCTCGAGAAGCATATAGCCCATCACATGAGTAATGAGTTTCCTGCGGGTAAGGATGATGAAAAAGGCCACGATGAGTGTCGAGACTGCCACGCCGAAAGAAAGGGCGTTCACTGAAGGGTCGATGCGCGATACCCAATCGGTGACGACGAAACCGGAAAGAAAGATCAGCGTGCCGATCACGATGGACCCGAATTGCGGAATGTGCGGATCGGCTTCACGAGCGACCAGCGTCTTCTCGACGATGCGCCACAGCATGAGCGGCACGACGATCGTTTTGAACACGAGTGTTTCAAAGGCTAAGAAGAAAAAGGTGAACCAATCGAGTTCGCCGACATCTTGCAGAATGAGCAGGAACAGGATGAAACCCTGCAAGGAAATCACCTGAATATAGGTGCGCATACGACTGGTGAGGGCGAGGTAGAGGATTCCTACCCCGAAGAGGATTGTGAGAAATTGACTCATACCGCGACCCCCCGGAAATAAACCGCCGCCGCGAGCGCAATGAGCCCTAACGATACGGCGAGGAAGAGGAATTGAGGAACATGGGATATGCGAAAGCGCGCGATGAACGATTCGACGAGCCCGACCATGACGGCACACAGTGAAACCACCGCCAGCCACCAGAGACCTTGATATATGAGGGGTAGTTCCGTCGGAAGAAGGAGCGCGGCAATGAGAGCCGCGAACAGATACATCTTAAGAGCAGCGGCATACTGTAAGAAGGCGAGATCGGGCCCCGAATTGTCAAGGATCATCACCTCATGAATCATCGTGAGCTCGAGATGCGTGGTCGGGTCGTCAACCGGTATGCGACACCCTTCGGCGATGATGAGCAAGAACAACAGCAAGGTCCCCGTAGGTATGGCGACCGTTGCCCATCCGCTCGCAGGGAAAAGGGTAAAAAGAGCGCCAAAGGAACTTTTTCCGGTGACGAGCGCGAGCGTCCCGGCAAACAGGAAGATGGCTGGCTCGAGTATCGTCGAGAAGAGCGCTTCGCGGCTCGCCCCCATTCCCTCGAAACTGCTCCCGGCGTCAAGCGCCGAAAGCAATTGGAAGAACTTAGCGACCCCCAACAGATAGAAACAAACGACGATATCCCCTTCGAAGGAGATGATCTGCCGTCTCCCAACGCCGGGAACGAGAAGGATCGCCGTCACCGTTGCGGCAAGCACCAGCGAGGGCGCCACAGAGAACACCCACGAGGTCATGTGGCTTATCACCGCGCCTTTGCGAAGCGACTTAAGAATATCAAAAAGCGGCTGGAGGAAGGGGGGACCATACCGTCCTCCTACCAAGGCCTTTACCCGATTGATGATGCCAAGCATGAGAAAGGGCATCACGCAACAGAAGATCGCCGTCAACAAGAGCGCGCTCATTTACACTCTCCCCAAGATCCACACGAGCGCCAAGACAAGGAAAAGGACGCCATAGAGAAGGTATTGGGCCATATCTCCGCTCTGTACCCAACGAAACAGAGAAAAGAGGTAACGGATTACCCTCCCCATTGGCTCTACGAAATAGGTATCCACGACATCACATGAATGAGACACGAAGGTCGTCTGCGCAGGGAACAATCCGTGGGGAGGTTCGCGGTGTTCGCGAAGCCCCACGAGCCGGCCGACCAGCGCCATGAGGGGCGAAACATAGGAGGAAGCAGTATACTGCATTCGTGCCGTCGGGAAACGGTACCCGCATCCCCAGGTGGCCGATCGAGAGACGCCGTGATGTTTCAAAAGATATCGGCGTATACTGTACAACAGAGCAAAGAAAAAGAGAAAAACCCATGACACCTGAGAGACCTGTGTCACAATGTTTTTCACCTGTGGAATTTTGGCTATCGTATCGGCAGGAAGAGGATACTGTGCCGCAACAGACACCACGAGAGAGAAGAAGGGAACCGGTACCAAACCAATGACCACGGTCATCGCCGCGAGAATGGCCATGCCGGCGATCATCGACTTTCCCGGGTCCCGAGCCGTCTCCCCGACAGAACTGCGAGGAGACCCAAGGAATACGACGCCGCATGCCTTCGTGAAACAGTACAGTGCAAGGATGCCGGTAAGCGCAAGAGCGCCGGCCGTTATCACTACCAGCGCTCCTTGTATCCCGGGGAGGGCCGATACATCGAGAAACATCGCAAGGTAGACAAGGAATTCGCTGATAAAGCCGTTGAGCGGCGGAAGGCCTGCTATAGCAATCGAACCGATGATGAACAAGGATGCCGTGATCGGCATTTTTCCAATGAGGCCCCCTAGCTTCTCGATGTCGCGCACATGCGTCGCTTGGTAGACCGCGCCGGCCCCGTAAAAGAGGAGCCCTTTGAACACCGCATGGTTGAGAACATGGAGAAGCGCTCCGGAAAGTCCGAGCATAAGAAAAAACCCGTTCCCGTTTCGCATACCGACCATCGCGAGCCCGATGCCGATGCCGATGATGCCGATGTTCTCGACGCTGTGATAGGCGAGAAGTCGTTTGAGGTCGTGTTGAGCGAGCGCATAGAGAACTCCGAGCACCGCGGAAAGCACGGCAACGAACAAGACGATGAATGCGAGTCGGTCGGTCGGCACCCCGACGATGAGCATGAAACGGAGGATACCGTAGATCCCGGTCTTTATCATGACTCCCGACATTATCCCCGACACATGGCTCGGTGCCGCCGGATGAGCCTGCGGAAGCCAACTGTGGAACGGAATGAACCCCGCCTTTATCGCGAATCCGGCAAAGAGGACAAGGAGTGCCGTTTCGCTAAAAGGGGCATTGGTGGATACCATAGCGAACGAAGCGAAGTCTCCCGATCCGCTCTGTCCTACGAACAGGAGAAGACCGACGAGAACGAGCACGAACGCAATGTGCATGGCCACGAAATAGGTCACGAACGCCTTGCGAACCTCCGCTATCTTCCGGTCGAAGAAAATGAGGATGAGAGACGAGAGCGACATGGCTTCCCATGCGAAAAGGAACGCGATGGTCGAATGAAGCGTCACGACCAGGAACATCGAAAGGAAGAACACGCCCCACGCTACGAGATGGCCTCGAAGTGACCGTTCTCGATAGGAGGCAAGATAGCCGGTACCATAGAGAACCCCTGCGATACCGGAAAGCGAGATGACCATCGAAAAGAAAGACGACAACGGATCGAGGACCAGCGTCGCTTGTTCGAAAGGAAAGGGAAGAGAAAGACTTTCCGTCCTTCCGAGAATCGTCACCAGCGCCGCCGCGCCGGCAAGGAAAAGACCGGTGACAGCGAAGGCACAGAAGAGCGAAAGACGCACGGCACGCGGAGTCACCAGCGATACGAGAACGGCCAAAACCAGAAAGAGCAGACCACCGAGAAAGAGCGCCATTTATTCTCTTCTCCCTACGTCATCGAGCATGGCGTTTATCACCGCAAGGGGATGGGGCGGGCACCCGGGGATGTAAAGATGAGGAGATACCTTCTCAAGGAAGCGGCGATCGATCGCGGGCGAGGAAGCGAACACGCCGCCGGAGATAGCGCAGGTTCCCATGAGAATGAGGAGTTTCGGCGTCGGCGTCGCCTTCCATGTCTCCTCGAGCGCCACGGCCATGTTAGCACTGATCGGCCCGGTGACGACAATGGCATCGGCATGGCGCGGCGATGCGACGATATCGATGCCATAGCGCAGCATGTCGAAGTTGGCATTGGTCGTCGCATTGAGTTCCATCTCGCAGGCGTTGCACCCGCCCGCCGAAACCGAGCGTATTTTTAGCGACCGGCCGAATGTTCGTCGAATCTTTTCTACGGCCCGTTCCGCGCGTCGACGGTATTCCTCAAACGAGGTCCCCGCAGTAACGACGAGCGCTTCACGCCGCGTTTGAGCGAGAATGTGTCGATTCGTGAACCTTATCGGAGATCCGGCGCGGGCGCAGGCTCCGCAAAAATGACACTTGCCCAGGTCAATCGCGATCGGATTTCCAGAGATAGCGGCCGAAGGACACGACGCTATCACCGCAGGATCAACTGACCCCTGTGGCATGATCTCCGGGAAACCCCGATACATCGGAGAAACCGGTGCGGAGATCGGATCCGGCATTGCCTGCCATCCATGACGCCACCGTGCTTTGAACAGACGAAACACCATGGATTCCTGCCTTCTTACAGATCGAATCCGCAATAAGAAAGGTTAACACTCTTGTTGCACAGGGGAAAATCGCTTACGCCATTTTCGCGCACCGCAATAGCGAGGCCGAACCAGTTGTGGAAAGAAGCGTCTTTTATGTAATAGCGGTACGGTCTTCCTTCGGCATCTGTCGCCACGGCATGGAGTATCTCGCCACGCCAGCCTTCAACCAAAGAAAGCGCAAGCATGTCGGGGCGAGGTGCGGAGCAAGGAGCGACGAGGTCCGGAGGCTCGCTCTCCAAAAGAGGCAGAAGATCGAGCACATAGCGGAGAGAATCCTGTATTTCTTGATGACGAATGAAAGCCCGCGCATACACATCGCCGCTGGTTGCCGCTTTTCCTTCGCCATTTCGAAGAGTCGTTTTGACAAATGGCGCAAATGCATAGGCATCGGTGGGATGCGAGAGACGAACATCGCAAGAGAGACCGGACGCCCGTGCCGCAGGACCAACGAGACCGATCTCCCGCGCCGTTGCTTGATCAACCGTGCCGGTCTTTTCAAATCGCGCGAGAACGCTCTGATTGTCGAATATCGAGGCGGCGAGAAGCGCCGCGTTAGCGCGAATGCGAGAAACCGTAGCGGTCATTTGCTCCTGTTTTTGGGCATCGATATCGTACCATACACCACCCGGTACAATCAGGCCGCGTCCAAATCGGTTTCCGCAGATAGCAAGCGAGGTATTGATGATCTCGGTCCTCATTACGGCAAACATCTGGGTCCCGGGGAGATAGCCAATGTCATTACAGAGCGCCGAGAGATCTCCGAGATGGATCCCCGCGCGTTCAAGCTCAAGCCCTATAGAACGAATAATGGCCGCGCGCCGAGGAACCGTTACGCAAGATAATGACTCAACGAGCCCCGCATATGCCGTCGCATGTGCAACCGCGGCATCACCGCTTACCGACTCGGCAAGCACCTGTTGGTTGAGAAACGAACCTTCACAAAACAGTTTCTCCACGCCCCGGTGTTGATACCCCAGTTGTATCTCGAGGTGATTGACGCGTTCCCCGTCACAAAGAAAGCGGAAGTGCCCCGGCTCGATGACGCCGGCATGAACCGGTCCTACCGCCACTTCGTGAACCTCTTCTCCCGCTGCGGCAAAGTAGGGGTAACACTCTTCGATGGATCGTTCCTTCCACGCATCGTGAGGAAAGCGCACCGGCTTAAGCCACGGATGTCCCGCGAACTCGACGCCGAAGCGCTCCCAGATCTCTCGTTCGAACAGATGGGCGGCAGCAAGACGGGGCGTGAGCGAAGTCTCTCGCCCCCCGCACTTGATCATGCTGCCCGCAACAAATAACATATGCGGCGTCGCATCGTCGGCAACGACTGCCACGAGGAGAATATCCTGCGAACCGAATTGTTGGGGAAGTGCGAACAACGACACAAGGCGTCCTGACCGCTGACCAACACGATCCGCAACCTCATCGCAGAGCTCGCTATAAGACCTTAGTGGTATCTCGCCCAAGGGGAACGCTGTTCTGTTTGGCACCGTTATCATGGCGAGGCACTATAGCCTACTTCAATCTCCTGTCAACATCTAGCAACGGAACGCTTGTGTTCTCTTTTCGAATCAAGCAGTTATGAAAATTTTTCTTGTTTTACGAAGGTATGGCTCGCTTATTGACTCCGCGATTTCTTGTTACGCCTTTGTTCTAAATTTTCTCGAAGTAGTAATGACTGGCGATTTTCAACAAAACAAAAAGGCCATTTTGACAACCTATTGAGAAAAAAAGAAAAAAATATCAAAAAAAAGTTGCAATAAATGTGAAGATACTTACAAAAAGAAGTGTGACAGGTGAGGGGACGCCTCTCACAGGTTCATCGCTGATTCGAGAAAAGAGAGGTGCCGTGATGAAAAAGATCGTTCGATCGAACGAGGAAGAAGTACCGCTCCCTAGCGGGGCCGACAGAACTCCTGTCGTCCCCCTCGAGTCTTTCGTTTCTGCCAGACAGGTCCTTTTGCCTTCTCTTACGTCTCGGGTGCGTGAGTTTCTCCACAGACATTTCCCCGGAACCGACGAAAAGGAATGGTTCAACTGGAAATGGCAGCTCTCGCACAGCATCACGAGCGCCGCGCAACTCGGTCGCATCGTGGACCTCACCGACGACGAGCTGCGCGCCGTTTCCGGAGAAGGCGGCGTCTTGCCGCTTCGCATCACGCCATATTATGCAAGTCTCCTCTCCAAGGATGACCCGTCTCAGCCGCTGCGCCGGTGCGTGGTCCCGGTGACCGCCGAACACCGGCGTTGTTTCGGCGAAGCGGAGGCCCCCCTTCACGAAGAGCACGACAGTCCGGTGGCCGGGTTGGTACACCGTTATCCCGACCGCGTGCTTTTCCTTGCCACCGGTTTTTGTTCGACATACTGCCGCTATTGCACCCGCTCCCGCATGGTCGGCGACGCCAACCGTATGCACCAGTTCTCGACGAAGGTGTGGGACGAAGCGATCGCCTATATCGAGCGCACGCCGACGGTGCGGGATGTGCTCATCTCGGGCGGTGATCCGCTCACCATGCCTGATTCCAAGATCGAGTACCTTCTGTCGCGCATCCGGATGATACCGCATGTCGAGATCATCCGCATCGGGACGAAGGTGCCGGTGGTCATGCCGCAGCGCATCACCCCGAAGCTCGTCAATATGCTCAAAAGATATCATCCGCTCTTCATGAGCATTCACTTCACGCATCCCGACGAACTCACTCCGGAGGTGACGCAGGCGTGCGCGCGGCTTGCCGATGCCGGTATTCCGCTCGGCTCGCAGACGGTCCTCCTCAAGGGGATCAACGATGATGTTTCGACGATGGCGACGCTTTTCCACGGGCTTCTCAAGATCCGCGTACGCCCCTACTACCTTTACCAGTGCGATCCTATTCTCGGATCGGGTCACTTCCGCACCACGATCGAAAAGGGGCTCGAGATAATCCGCGGTCTGCGCGGTCACACTTCCGGTTATGCGGTCCCGCAGTTCGTCGTCGATGCGCCGGGCGGCGGCGGCAAGATACCGCTTTTGCCGGACTACTGGCAGGGAAAGGATGCCGAATATGTCTATGTGAAGAATTACGAAGATCGCGTGTTCCGTTATCCTAACATCCAGCAGGAGATCTCCCGCTAGGCGGAGCATGCGCGTCGGATTCACCTACGACCTCAAGAACGACTACCTGAAGGCAGGTTTTTCCGAAGAGGATGCCGCTGAGTTCGACGCCGTCGAGACGATCGAAGGGGTCGAGCAGGCGCTGACTTCTCTCGGTCACCATGTCGAACGGATAGGCAATGTGCTGCGACTCGCTGAACGGCTCGTCGCCGGGGAACGGTGGGATATCGTGTTCAACATTGCCGAAGGAGTGCGCGGGATCGGCCGCGAGGCACAGGTGCCGGCGCTCCTCGATGCTTACGGCATTCCCTATGTCTTTTCAGATCCGATGGTGCTTGCGCTTTGTCTCCACAAAGGGCTCACCAAGCGGGTAGTGCGCGATGCCGGGGTCCCGACGGCTCCGTTCCACATCGTCGAGGATGAAACCGACCTCGCCTCGGTGCGTCTCACCTATCCGCTTTTCATCAAACCGGTCGCCGAAGGGACCGGCAAAGGGATCGGTTCCTTCTCAAAGATACCCGACGCAGCAACTCTGCGAGAACGATGCCGTGATCTGCTCACGCGATTCCGGCAACCGGTGCTCGTTGAAGAGTTCTTGCCGGGACGAGAGTGCACCGTTGGTATCGTAGGGACCGGCCGCTCCGCACGCGTGGTGGGCGTCATGGAGGTGCTCTTCAAACCCAGCGCCGAGAAGGATGCCTATGGGCTGCACAACAAGAAACACTATCAAGAGATCATCGAGTACACGGTTCCTGAAAAGGACCTTTTCGACGCGTGCGGTGAGGTGGCGATCGCCGCGTGGCGCGCGCTCGGGTGCCGCGACGGAGGCCGCGTTGATGTGCGCTGCGACGCCCGTGGCGTTCCTAACTTCATCGAGGTCAATCCGCTCGCCGGCCTTCATCCGATAGATTCCGATCTCCCGATCCTCGCGCGTCTCAACGGCACCGATTATCGAACGCTCATCGCCGCCATCATGGAATCGGCGCTTTCGCGCCTCGAGAACGCCTGCCGATGAGACCGGAGCGTTTCGCGGCCATTCTCCATAACCCCATTGCTCCCGACGCGCGTCCCGATGATGTCGATCTTCTTGATGAGATGCGGGCGGTCGAGGAGGCCTTCAGGCAACTGGGATGGCGTTTCGAGCGGGTTTCTTTCGATGAGGATGTCGCACGCGTCAAACGAGATCTCGAGAAACTCTCTCCAACGGTAGTATTCAACCTCGTTGAAGTGTTCGAAGGTAAGGGATCCTATCAGTACCTCGCCCCTGCGTTTCTTTCGCTGTGGGGCCACCGCTACACCGGAGGAAGCGCCGAAGCGCTCTTCATCACCACGGACAAACTGCTCACCAAAGAGATGTTGACCTCCCATATGATCCCGACTCCGCCGTACTTTGTCCCGGGACAGCGCGAATTACCGGCGCCGGGGGCGCGTTATATCGTCAAACCGGTTGACGAGGATGCCTCTCTCGGCATTGGTCCTGACAGTGTCGTTAAGGTGCCGCATGCGGAAGCCCTTGTGGCGCTCATCAGCA
>CAYNMQ010000035.1:0-7571 GCA_964398245.1 uncultured Spirochaetales bacterium
GGCGCTGGCCGGCGGCGCCCGAGGCGCAGGGCGCGGTCAGCCGTCGAGGTCGACGCGCTTCACCATGCCGCCCCCGTGCGCCGGCACCTCGGCCAAGGAGTTCGTGAAGTCGTCAACACCGGTAAGCGCCGACCCGCCCACGGGGGTCTCTGGGCAAGACGCAACGACCTTCTTCTCGGTCAAACAGGGAACGACGGTCACCTTCGATGTGCGCTTCTATAACGACTTCTGCAGGAACCCGAATCCTTACCATGTCACCTATCAGGCGCTTGTGACGGTGCTTGGCAACGGCTCCTACCTTTCTTCCCGCCTCGTGACGGTCATCGTGCCGGCCTCCGACATCCAGTAGCGAAAAAAGTCCTTCCTTTTTCGATAAAAATCAGGTATCCTCCTTACTAAAGCAGGTGTCTGAAACCTTTGAGAAAGGAGGGAAACACCATGAAGACGACGATCGGTATGTTGTTGATTTGTTTGATTTTTGTTCCTGCGCTCCATGCAGAACCGCCCGACGAGCAGTGGATTTCCTGCGACGCCGAGACCGCGTGTCCCGATGAGATGCAGTGCGTCAAGTTCGAGGATATGCCGACGGCGGTCTGCTGGCCGGCTGACAGCGACCCGTGCGAGTACTGTGCCGGCGCCGAGTGCGCGGTTCTCGAGTCGTATCCCCCGCAAGTCATCTGCGGCGGCGGTGAGGAGGTTGAGCCGATCGCCTGTACAGAGGACGGCGACTGCCCCGAGAACATGATCTGCTTCGATGGCTACTGTGTCGGCGGCGCCGATCCGGTCGATGCCACGACCTGCAAGAACGAGGCGGGCTATTGCGTCATCGGCGAGACGAGCGGCTACTGCGAGTGCATCACCGGCGAAGGGACCGCGTGGAGCGAAGCGGAGCCAGTTGATCCGGAGAATCCGGGCGACGGAGAGACCCCGCCGCAACCGTTCTTCCTGCCGACGACGGAAGAGTGTTCTGCGAAACTCGTCGAGATCTGTGGAGAAAAAGCTCCCGATGTCAAGGACTTCTGCGGCAAGGAACTTTTTGAAGCCTGCCTTGATGCCGTCAAGTGGGTCAATGGGACCTGCTTCGAGACCAAGATAAGCGAGGAGGAACAGGCGGCGCTCGACCGGGGCGAATGGGTCGGCGAGTGGTCGCAGATGGTCTATCAGTGCTGTCAGGAGACCACGCTCGAAGAGATCGCGACCGATCTGGAGGAGCTCCAGCAGTGCGTCGCCGAGAAGAGTTGCGACGAGTGCCTCGACGGCGGCGATGATGTCAAACCTTCTCTCCCCTGCCAAGAAAATGCCGACTGTGGCGAAGGCGGCACTTGTGTCGACGGACAGTGCCAGTGGGAAGAGGTTCCCGTAAGCGGCGGTGAAGAGCAGAGCGACAGCGATGCCGTCTACACCGCGACCGGCGACGACCAGACCAAGAACGGGGAATCGGCGAGCACTCCGAAAGAAAGCAGTGGCTCCGGCTGCTCCCTGATCCTTCTCTGATCGCGCCGCATCCTCTTTTCTCCCTTTCCCATCTTGCCATTTGTTCTGAATGTGTCTATACTGGCCTTATGTGAACCACTATCCCAAGGGAGGGATGCCATGCGTTTATTTTGGGGCACGCTGGTCGTCTTGTGCGCTCTTTCTCTTGCGGCGCAAGAGGCGACGATAACGCTGGTGAACGGGAAGACCGTCAAGGCGAAGATCGCCAAGATCGAAGCGGAGAAGCACAACGGGACCGGCCGCGAGACGGTGCGGGAGATCTCGGTCGTTCAGGGAAGCAGCGAGTATATGCTTTCGTTCGACAAGATCGCCTCGATGCGCCTCGTAGAGACCGACGACATGTCCTGCTACGAGGACTCCAACTACAAGCCGACCCGCGAGTTCTGCACTCGCAAACTCGTCTATGAGGTCAAACTCAAGACCCCCGACAAGAACAAGCAGAAGATAGAGATCGTGGACGACCGCAAGTTCATATTCTCATTCGCCGACAAGACCGAGCCGGTCGTCACCTTCTTCTACAAGATCACCGCAAGCGACGAAGGCAAAGAGTCCGAGCTCAACCTCAAGGACCTCGAATCGCGCGTCAAGGAATTCCAGCAGAACGGCATCAAGACCATAACCTTCAACTAATAGGATCCGCCATGCTTACCATCACAAAAGACAATTTCGGGAAAGAGGTAGAACAGTTCTCCGGTGTCGTTCTCGTCGATTTCTGGGCCCCATGGTGCGGTCCCTGCCGCATGGTGGCGCCGGTCCTCGAGGAACTCGCCGAAAAAGACCTCAAGGGAGACACGCGCATCAAGTTCGGCAAGATAAATGTGGACGAAGAACAGGAGCTCGCCGCCCGCTTCAAGATACGCGGCATCCCCACCAGCAAGATATTCAAGAACGGTCAAGAGGTGGAACAGTTCGTCGGCGCGGCTCCCAAGACGACTTACCTCGAGATAATCAAACGACACCTATAAGATCAGCATACAGTCGCCGTAGCTGAAAAAACGGTATCTCCCGGCGACCGCTTCACGGTAAGCCTGCATGATGAGTTCATATCCTGCAAAGGCTGACACCATCATGAGAAGCGTGGAACGCGGCAGGTGAAAGTTGGTAAGAAGCGCATCCACGAACCGGAAGGTATAACCGGGATAGATGAAGAGTTGCGAAGAGCCTTCTCCCGCCGCCAGCGTCCCTCCCGCGGACGCCGTCTCGAGCGTCCGCACGGTGGTGGTCCCCACCGCCAGTATCCGGCGTCCCTGCGCCTTGTCGCTGTTCAGGCGCTCCGCCGTCTCCGGCGCGATGCGGTAGGATTCGCGGTGCATGACATGCGTCTCGACACGGTCCACTTTCACCGGCAAGAAAGTGCCGATGCCGACATGGAGCGTCACGAACTCGACATGGCCGCCGGTACGCTCCCGCAGTCGTTCGATCACCTCGGCGGTGAAATGGAGCCCCGCCGTCGGCGCCGCGACCGATCCCGCCGTATGAGCATAGACCGTTTGATAGCTCTCGCGATCCTCCGATCGGCTTCGCCGCTCGCCGCGCCGCTTGAGCACATAGGGCGGCAACGGCATGTCGCCGTTCTTCTCGAGGAAGGAAAGCATCGCCGCCGCCGGGAACGAAAGCTGTATCCGGCACGATTCCCCCTTTCGTTCGAGCACCGTCACGACATCGCCCGAAGCGAGCGTCACCGTCTCGCCGGGACGGAGCGGCTTCGACGAGCGCGGCAGCGTATCGCAGGTCGCGTCGGGAAGACCGTTGAGATAGTGGAACTCCACCGCGCCGCGGGTCGTCTTTTTTCCAAAGAAACGGGCGGGGATGACGCGGCTCTCGTTGAAGATGACGGTGGTGTTCCCGTCAACGAATGAGGGAAGATCGGCGAAGTGCCGATGCTCTATCGCACCGGTGTCGCGCCGCACGACCATCATCCGCGATTGACCGCGCGGAAGCGGCTCGGCGGCGATCAGTTCTTCGGGAAGATCGTAATCGAAGAGGGAAACATCCATCGTCAATACATCTTGCGCATCTCGATCCCGGGAAGATAGTAGCGGAGAATCGCCCGCCAATCCTTTCCCTTCTCCGCCAGCGCGGCCATGCCGTACTGGCAGACCCCTACCCCGTGCCCGAAACCTCTCCCCGAGAAGGTAAGGCTGTTCCCGGAAAGCGACACCGAAAAATCGTTCGAATAGATCGTCATGAATCCGACCGCCTTGCGGAACTGGTTCACCTCGATGCGCACGCTGTTCACGATAACGGTCGCCACCCGTGTCGCCCCGCGTTCTACCGCTATCTTCTTGATTGTTCCTACCGGATACCCCGCCGATTCGAGTTTCTTCGACACCTCGCGCGCGTCGAGAACACGGCTCCAGCGGTAGAGCGAGGAACCCTTGCAGTAGTCGCACGGTACCGAGACGAGATACGGAATATCTCTTCCCCACACCTCCTTTGCCGAAGCGGTGTGGCCGCCGCAGGTCGAATGGAAATAGACCTCCGCCGGCAGGTCGTTGAAGACGAGCACCTCGCCACGCGTCTCGGCGACCGCCTGATTGGCGGTCACATCCTCCTTTTCGAGGCCGCCATAGACCTGATCGAGCACCGTCGGTTCGAGATCGAAGAGCGCGCTCCGGGGACGAAGCACCTTTTTGTGCACCGCATAGGTCCGCGCCAAGACCGCCTGCGCTTTCTTCGCCTCGATATGCCAGCCCGGCATGATCTCCTTGTTGATGACGCCGCGGACATACTCCTCAATGTGCAGATCGTTGACCGCCGTAAGCCCCTTTTCGGAACGAATGCTCTCTATCTTTCCGCGGAACAGGCGACCGTTCACCGACATGAAACGGAACTTCGGCGAAAAGACGACGGTTCCGGGATATTCGCGGCCGCAGATCGTCTGTTTCCCGCCAGCGGCAGGAAGAGCGCGGCATTCTCCCTGTATAGCGCCGAGCGTGCGGCCGTTGTCGTCCAGCAGCTGCGCGTCCCCTTCGAAAGTCAGTCCGGCCGCATCCTGCACGATGCCGATGCGAAGGGTCGGATCGAACGAGGCGACCGTTGCCTCCGATTTCAGTATCTCAGAAAGGACATCGCCGGCCGAGAGCGCTACCCTCCACCCCAAAACCGCCGCGAGCGCCGCGCTACTCAGAAACTTCGACGACAACCGCCTCATGCCCCTTGGTGTATTGTTCACGGAATCTTTCGGCGCCGTCCCTGTCGGGGAACCGGCCTACCCGTACGCGATAGAGCGTTGTGTCTCCCTGTTCCACATAGATATACGCCCCTTCGGAAAGGTCTTTCCCGAGCGAAGCGATGAACGAGCGGGCGCGATCGAAAGAAGAGAACGCGCCTAGTTGAACCGAAAAGAACTTACCGGTCGCTTGCGGTTCGTTGCGGCGAAGCAGACTGTTCTCCCCGGGCAGACCGATCACCGTCACTTTGCCGCGGATGCGCCCTTTCTGATCGGGAGAAAGCCGCTTGAAGGCCTGCGGCGTCAGATCGACCACCCGGTCTCCCGGGCGGTCGGTGACCCGCACCACCACCGCCTTGTCGCCGTCCATGTCGCGCACTTCGAGCATGGTCCCGAACGGGAACCCTTCGGCGGCGCAGGTGAACTGCGACGGGTCATACGGCTCGCCGCTCGCCGTCGAACGCCCTTTGAACTCTTCGCCGTACCAGGTCACCCACATGAAATACAGATCACCGGGCGCCACCGGATGACGGATATGGTGCGGCGGGGTACAGCCGCAGACGAAACACGCCGAAAAGACCGCACAGAGCAAGCAGACCCGGTTCATGTCTTTTCCTTTTCGTGCGACTCGCCGTAGTAACGGTACTTTTCGTGGTAGTAATAATAGTACGACCCGTAGCGGCCGCCCCCCTTGAGATCGAGATTGTTCACCACCGCGCCGAGGACCACGGCGTTCGCCTTGGCGAGCTGCGCGATCGAGCGTTTAAGGATGTCCCGCGACACCTGCGCTATCTTCACGACGACGACCACGCCGTCGGTGAGCGCCGCCAGTATCGCCGCATCGGAGACCGCGATGATGGGAGGGGAGTCGAACACGACGACATCGTAGAGCGTCTTGAGCCGCTCTATCATGTCGCGGAACCGCTTCGACTCCATGAGCTCCGCCGGATTCGGCGGAATGGGCCCGCACAGGAGCAGGTCGAGACCGCGGTACACATTGCCGCGGATGAGCTCTTCGATCGGCTTCTCTCCCAGCAGGTAGGTCGAGATGCCTTCCTTGTTCTCAAGGCCGAAAAGTTTATGGAGCCGCGGCTTCCGCATATCGGTGTCCACGAGCAGCGTGCGGCGACCCGCGATGGCGAAACTCACCGCCACATTCGCCGAGACGGTGGTCTTGCCTTCCTGCGAGACCGAGCTGGTGATAAGCAATGTTTTTGCGTTGATGTCGGGATGCGCGAGCCGGATGTTCGTCCGTATGGTCCTCAGCGACTCGACCGCCGGCGCATGGGAGGAACCCTCGAAGGCCATTTCGGCGATCTTGCCGGCCTCCGTTATCTCGAAACGGGGAAAGATGCCGAGCACCGTCCGGCCGACGATCTGCTCAAGCTCTTCGATGTCCCGGATGCGGGTATCGAAGAACTCGACGGCGAAGATGGCGGCCGTCGCGGCGAGGAGCGCCACGATGAATCCGATGAGGAGCACGAGGTTCTTGCGCGGAGAAACGGGAGATCGGGGAACGAGCGCGCGATCTATGATGCGCACATTGTTGGACCGCATGAGGGTGTGGAGATCGGCCTCCTTGGTCCGCTCGAGCACGATGTCGTAGAGCTTCTTGTTGGTCTCGACCTCACGCCTCAACTTGTTGTAGTCTATCTCCAGCTTATTGAGCTTGAGCGATTCCTGCTGGGATTCGCGCAACATCGTCTGGAGCTTCTGTATCTCGTTGTCGAGGGCCTTCGCGTCGAGACGATATCCGTCGAGCGTTCCTTTCAATTCATTGAGGAGCGTTCTCCGGATGCTCTCCTCCTCGCTGCGCAATGCCTTTATCTCCGGATGCTTTTCGTCATAGAGAACCGCCTTCTCGAGCAATTTCGCCTTCGTCTGCAGGTACTGCATCTTCATGCTCTGCAGAAGCGGCTTGTCACGGAAGAGGTCGAGCGCGAAGAACTCCTCGGTGTCGGCGAACTCCAGCGCCGAAAGCTCCTCGATACGCGCCGTCAGCGACTTCTGATAGATCTGTTTCTCGGTGAGTTTCGTCGAGATCTCTCCTATCGTCTGGGCGAGCATCGCCTGCTTCTGCTCGAAGGTCGAGGCAAGCACCTCGTTCTCCTTCTTGAAGGTGAACAGCGAAAGCTCCGACTGTTCCAACTGTTTCTTGAGGTTGATGCTCTGCTCCGAAAGCCACTTCGCGGCATCCCGCGTCGCAAGGTACCGTTTCTCTACATTGAACTCGATGTAGGCCGTCGCCACGCTGTTCGCGAGGAACGCGGCGACCTCAGGATCAGGGTCGGAGACGCTCACCTGCACGATGTTGGAGTTCTTCTGCGGTTCGACCGAGATCTTCCCTTGGAGGATCGCCACCGTGTCAACATTCTGCATCTCGGCCGGGTCCTCGAACTGGTCGGGGCGTATCCCGAACAACTCGAGCGCATGCTCATGCGAGAGCCCCTCGATGACCTTGGCGCTCACCGCGCGGCTCTTGATTATCTCGTACTGGGTCGCCGCGTATTCCTTGTTCGCCCAGTAATAATCGGCTCCCGACGAGGTGACCGCCTCGACACGGCGGCCAAGGATGTTCTCTTCCTTGGGGTCCATCTCGAGCATCACCGTCGCCCGGTAGATCCGCGGCGCCTTGTAAAGATAGGCGGCCGTAAGGGTAAGCGTGACGACGACGATGCCGGCGAAAAGATAGAGGTGTTTGACGAGGAGCAGGTAGAACTGCTTGATGTCGAACTCTTTCGCGCCCATCACACCGTCAGAAAAAACGCTCCCGCACGAACACGATGTCGTCGGGCAACAGGTAGAAGGTTTCCATCTTTCCCGACAACATCGCTTCGATGTCAAGGGTGAAACGCAGCTCCTGGCCCGACTCGTCCCGCCGGGTACCCACGACAATGGTGATGTC
>CAYNMQ010000035.1:7581-10681 GCA_964398245.1 uncultured Spirochaetales bacterium
GACCACGCTCAACCGCTGAACGATCGGTATCTTGCCCGCCTTCTTCACCTGCCCCAACACGAACACCCGGCGGCTGTTGAACTCCTTGACGAACACCGACACCTGCGGATCGCGGATGAATCCCTCTCTCAGGCGCTCCGCTATCCGTTCGGCAAGCGAGAAGTTGGTCATCCCTTTTATCGTCAGCTCCCCGATAAACGGAAAAACGATGAATCCCTCAGGGCTCACCTGATAGGTCCCGCTCAACTCTTTTTCGCCATACACCGTTATCTGCAACAAATCTCCGGGACCGATCACTCCCGATTGGAGAACTCCGGCGTCCGCCTCTTTGGCGACCGTGGATCTCTTCGCCGGCTCTCTCTGCCCCTCCGGGGCGCCACCCGTTTCGCCGTCCCGCATGATCTTGAAGGTGCACGACGAGAGGATCAGGATAAAGAGCGCGCCGACCGCCGTCGCAAAAGAGATGAAACCGCGACGCGCCATAGCCACATCAATAATCGGCCGTGAGCGTAAGAAGGACGCGATGATCCATATAGTCATAATAGGTGGTATAGGTGACATCGGTCGGCGTGGCGACGCCCGTCACCGCGACCTGCTGAGAGCTGTAATAGGGGGTCTGCCGCGTCTCGAAGGTATACTGCAGCGCCAGCCCGAGCCAGCGGAGGAAATTGTAGGATATCGTCGGCTGCAGGCGTATCACATGGTCTTCGCGCGAGACGCTTCGTTGCGTGGTGGTGATGTTCTTCACCGCCCCTGTCGTTGCAACGGTGCTGGTTTCGACCGTGTTCAGAAGAGGATAACGGACATTGTTGCCATAGTCGTAGTGACTGTAGCTCGCATCGAACTTGAGAAGCAAACGATCGAAGAATTTCTGCGCCACCTCGAGATAGACCTTGTCGAGCGCATAGTACTGAAACACGGGAACCGGCATGAGAGAGCGAACATATCCCAGTCTGAGCAGCGTATTCTGCGAATGTTTGAAAATGAACTCGACGCCCGCCACCCCGTCATGGTGCATCTCTTTCGAAAAGGAGTTCGTATAGCCGCCGGACAGTTTCAGCGATATCTTCGGCGTCAACTGGCCGAGCGCGCCGACAAAGAGCGATAACGGCATCGCACGCTGCTCATCCCGATACGCACCGGCGTTGAAATAGTCCTGGTAGGTGAAAGAGGCGTTGAAGAACGCCGCCGTTTTCGGAAGGAACTTCCACTGGCCATAGACGGAGTTGCGTGAGTTCCAGAAGTTGTGCTTGCTGAACAGCGACTCTTCGAAGTAGTTGAGCTGTATGCCTGACGATATCTTGAGGCTGAGCGTATCTTCCGTGTTTTTCACATAGAGCGACAACAAGAAATCCTCGAACAGGTTGGTGTGAAGCCCGTTCTCGATGGCTATCTGGTCGGGACGGTTATCCCGCCGCAGGCCGTTCGACACCTGCACGATGACATTGCCGTCCTTGTTGAACTCGCCGAGGATGTTGGTGTCGAAGTGAAGCGAAGAGAGCGTCGAGTAATGTTCGAATGTCTTCTTGTCCTCGAGCCCGCTGTAGAGATCGTAAGAAAGAGCAAGGGACATGCCCAAGGTCTTTTCCTTGTCGTCTATCTTCGCCCGAAGGGCGGGGGAGAAATGAACGATCAGGTCGCCCGTGTCGGAAAAGGTGTAGTTCCGGGAAGCGTCGGTGTTGTCAACGAAAGTGGAGCGCTCCGACACTCTGTTGATATTGGTGTCATATTCCGAGGCGAGAGAAAGATGAAGGTTCAGCAGGGCCGTTTCCGACAATCTGAACCCCGTCTGCTGGATGACCGATCCTTCGTCCCCGGCTCCTTGCAATGCCCCCGTCCACAAGAACAAACATCCCGTCATAAATAAGAGCAACATACGCGGGGGAACAGCCATCGGCATCAACTCTCAACAAAAGCTGTCATTGTATGTCATTTCTCTGGGCTGACTTCGACAAAAGGAGGTATCGAGACCTGATCGCCGTGATCGGCCACACTTCCGGGATCCCCCCCCGTTTCTCCGGGCGTTTCGGTCGGGCCGCCGGGCGTATCGGTCCCGGCGCCATCGGCAAGGTCCTCAGTCCCCAGATTATTCGGGTCGCGCTCGGTCGCCCAATCGGAGGTGAAGTCCTGCCCCATCGCTTCGCCGATGGAATCCTTCTCGCCGTAGGTGCCCGTCATATCCTTCTTTTGCTCCTTCTCCACCGTTGAGCGGTTGTCCACTCGCGTCAGTTGGCGCGGACACGCCTGCGCGTCAACGAAGGCCTTCTCCGCGGCATCCGCGAGGCCGCGCACCAGCATCACCTGTGTCTGGGCCGCGTCTTTCTTTTCGGCGCGTATCAGGTCGCCCATCCTGTCTTTCGCGCTCTGGATGCTCGCCGCGATGCCTCGTATGGTGGCAAGGATATCGCCGAGGCACATCTTCCATTTGATATCCTTCTCCTCCACCGCCTCCGCCTGCATTTTCTTGACTGCTTTCTCTATTTCCCCGACCCGGGCCGCTTTTGCCTCGACCTCAGCGGCCATCTGATCCGGGGTCATGGTGACCTTCTTTTCCCTCAGCGGCTCGGCGCCGGCAGGCTCGGGCGCACCCTGCACAAGAAGCGAAACCGCGCAAAGAAAGAAGAACACCGTTCTCTTTTTCATCGCTTGCTCCGTTAGTTAGCCGGCGAGAACACGAACGGAAAGGTCACCGAAGCGGGTGCCTCGGGTTTGGGGAACCGCCAGCGGCTCACCACGCCCTTGATGCACGCGGCGACATCGGCATCCTTCATGGTATCTTCCGCTATCTCGACCATCTCCGCGCGTCCATCCTGGTTTATCATCCAAGAGACCGCGACCTTTCCCTTCAATTGAGGATTTGTTTTTAATGCCTTCTCATAGCATCTTTGTATGGCAGCGCTGTTCTGTTTCACAATCTTGACCACGCCCGCCTGATCGAGCGTCCCTTCCACCTCCGGGGCACCTATCTTCGTGCTCGCAACGATCTCCTTCTCCTTCATCCCGCTGACCTTGACATTGCCGGAGCTGGCGGCGACCTTAAGATCATCGATCTTGGCCGATTCGGTGGCACCGGCATCGCCCTTGCGGCTCCGCTGTCCCG
>CAYNMQ010000035.1:10691-13440 GCA_964398245.1 uncultured Spirochaetales bacterium
GCCCTTGGCAAGCCGGACCTCGCGCTTGTCGACATCGATGGCCACGGCCTCGTCGCGCACCAGGCGCACGCCATACTTGGCCAGCCCGTCGTAGGCGATGGTGATGTCCTCGATCTGCTTGACGCCGGCCAATGCGGAGACTATGTCTCGGTCTTTCCCTCCTTCGCCCAAGACATCGGAGATAATCCCCGAGGAACCATCGCCTCCCGCAGAGCCGATAAGTTTCAACAACCCCACTCCCGCCACCTTTTTCTTCAATTCGGCAACTCGCATCTCCTCTTCCTTCGCCCGGGTAGCCGCATCGCGCGGTCCCTTCTTTTTCTTGGACACCTCCTCACTGCCGGATGTTTCTTCTTTTTTGGCGGCCTGCGCCGTCCCCTCCATCTCGGTCGTCTTTTTCTCCTCGACCGGTTTCTCCTCCACGGGAGGCATCTCGGGGGCAATGAGGCGCGCAAAGCGGTTGTCTATTTGATCCAAAGTCTTAGGCGCCGGATCGGGCAACCCGTACATCCAGTAGAGGAAAGTAAAGCCTATCAAGAATACCGACGAATGTATCGCCGTCAGCGGCCAATCTATCATCTGGGTCCACGATCCGCGTATCGATCGAGGCAAGCGAAGCTTCGGCGGCCGCGCCGGCGGCACCACGAACTGGAACAGAACTATGGCGCTCCCGACGAGCACCTTGCCGCGTGCATCGGTCGAAAGAGGAAGGATGTACGCATGACCGCGTTTCTTTAGAAGACCTTTTTTGATGACCTCTTCGATGTCGATAACCTTTCCTTTCAGAAACACCTTCCCGCTCATGTTCTCCATTACCACGAGCTCGTATCTGCCCGATTTGTAATAGAAAATGGGGAACCTGCTCGGGAGACTCGAAGAGGGAACGACAAAATGCGCCTTGGAGGTGTCCCCGACATAAATGGTTTCCGGCTTACGGAAGACCTGTTCATCGATGATCTTTCCGTTATAGATGACGCCGACGCGCAGCACCTTTTCAGTTGCAACGTTCTGAGTCATGACAACCTCTCTCTTTGCGTAAGAGAACCGCTCACCCTCCTCCGATGCGGGACAGGCGTAGCGCGGGGGGAGAATCTGTCCGAGGACACCTCTCCCCCCGGTATCGCGATCTTTTGCGCGCCTTGTTTCGCCCCTGTTCCGCCGTGTCGGCTCATCAACCCTCCGGATTCGAGATCGTGAGGAACTTGAACTTGCTGAACTCGGCCTGACCGGCAGTGTACATCACCTCGGTAAGCAGGCGGAACGGCGTGTCGCCGTCCATGATGATGGTGGCGATGCCCAAGCTTTTGCCCGCAGAAGGATTGACCGCCGCGATACGGCGCTGCTTTTCGACGGCATCGGCCAACATCTTGTTCAGGGGAACGATGAAATAGCCGTCTTCGCCGCCGCGCTTTTGAGCTCCGTCAACCTTTCCATCCTTGACCGCCAGCGCCATGGCGTTATCCACGAGAATCGCCGATTTAGAAACGGTTATGGCGACCGTCTGCTCGGGTTGAAGCGCTGTCTTGCTCTTCACGAGATCGAGGTCGCCTGAAGGAGTAACCGCCACCGGGTCGGTCGAATAACTCTTCAGGAGGAACACCAGAAGAATGGTGAGAATGTCCATGAGCGAGGTGATCGTCACTTTAGGCGGCCTTTCTTCGCGGCTTCCCTTTTTGCCAGCCTTTTTCTTCGCCAGCATTTCCTGCTCGTAGTTTTCCGAGAGGACTTCATAAGTTTGGTTTTTCTCTTCTGCCATCGTATCCTCCCTTACGCTACGCCGGCGCTCAAGACGACATTCGGGAAAAGCGTCTTTTTCTTGTCGCCATCCTTCTTTTCCCGCGAAGCGTCCATGACCTTGATGATATAGCGGTACTTGATGTGCGATTCGGCGGTGATGATGATGTTCTCTTCCACCGGATTCTCGTCCTTGATGTCGGAGAGCATCTGGGTCAACCGATCATAGTCGTACACCTTGCCGGGAACCGGCTTGCCGTCAACAACCTCTTCGCCATCCTTCTTGGGGATCGTCGGCCCCAGCGGGTCGTCTTTGTTTTCGATGACCTGATCCCGCGCGTAAAGATGGAACCCGCGATCGGTGAGAGCGATGGTCAATTTGAGCGGCTTTTCGTCGGGAGCCTGGTCGGGCGGCGTCACCTCGCTCGACGGACCGATCTGCGGCGTCGCCACATTGATGACCGCCAGCTTCAGCGTTTCCATAGCCGTAAGAAGAAGGGGGATGAGAATGAGAATGAGATTCATCGCAGGAACGAGGTTGATATCGGTATCGGGCTCTTCCTGCTTCCTTTTTCTCGCCATAGGAAAACCTCCTATTTCGTATGGGTTATCCCTCGGTCACCGCCCCTTTCTCACGCGAAACCAGCAGGTTGACCAGTTTGACCGAATAGAGATCGATGTCGTTGAATATCTTGCCTTCAAGCGACTTGATGATCATGTGAATGAACATGCCGGGAATCGCGACGCCGAGGCCGAAACCGGTCGTGTTCATCGCGACGGCGATACCGCTCGCAAGGAGCGCCGATTTCTGCTCGGGAGCGGCGTGTGCAACAGCGTCGAACGCTTGGATCAGTCCCTGAATGGTTCCCAACAGTCCGAGCAGTGTCGCCATGTTGAAGACGACCGCGATCGTGTCGGTGAGTTTCTTGACCTTGGGAGTGTACTCGAGCACCGTCTCGTCAATGGCGTTCTGGATCTCGAGTTCACCGCGGTTCGCCCGGCTGAGTCCCGCCTT
>CAYNMQ010000036.1:0-8867 GCA_964398245.1 uncultured Spirochaetales bacterium
CAGGCGAGTTTCGTCGGGTCGCACGGTTTTTCCGCCTTTTTCTCCTTCTCGCAGGCGGCGAGGAACGAAAGGATTATGACGAACCACAGAATCGTCTTCATGGGGACCTCCTTATCACCACGGTAATCCAATGTAGAAAATGCCGCGCAGGTCTTCCGACATCGAGATCGGTTTCCCCGATTTTATCGAGGTGACCCGCCATTGGTAGTACCCCGAAAGTTTTGGGCCGTCATAGGCGAGCGAGACCTCGGCAGTGCCGGTGGCGCCGGGGATCGTCTTTTCCCAGACGACGGTGCCGTAGGCGTCGAAGACCTTGATGTTGTAGTGGGTTTCGCTCGAATCGTCCTCCCAGCGGAAGACAAGGGTCTCGCCGGCCACCAGTTCGGGGCCTTCGGCGCCGGGATAGATGATCGCGAGCGCTTCGGTCACCTTGAAGTTGTCGAGCGACAGGTTCCAGTTGCCGCCGCCGTCGGGTATCGAGAGATGCAGGATCTGCGTGCCGGCGATGCCGGGATCGGGGTCGCGCACGAGGTAGTCGTTCTCGAACGCGGCGAGCACCACATAGTTGCCTGCCGGGATGCCGGTGATCGTGTAGGCGCCGGTGATGCTCGGCGGCTCGGGCGGCGCCGGGGCCCGCAGGCCGGGGATCATCTCGCCTTTATCGAAGCCGGGAATGAAGGTCTCCTCGGCCATGAGGACGACGCTTGTCTTGAGTCCGCCGGGCGCGTTCACGATGTTGACCTGCCCCGCTATCGAACCGAGCGTCGGCTCGGTGATGCGTTCGATGAGGAGGTCGGTGATGTCGCTGTCGGTGACCGTTATCGGCACCGGCGTGAAGTCCATGCCGCTCTTGAGCGCCGCCACCTCGTAGTCGCTCGGCTGCACATTGTAGAGCGCGAAGAATCCCTCGTTGTCGGTGTAGGTGTACGGACACGGTGCTGTCGCGCATCGTGCGATCACGAGCACGCCACTTAGGTGTTCTGAGAGATTCCCCGAGACGGTGAATCCTCCCTGTTTTTCTTCGGGGAGCGGCAGAAGGCCGATATCGAGGAACCCGCTCGCAACAAAGTAGCCGCTCGCCGTCTTGGTGAAGGTATCCATGAGGATCGGGAGTGAGGCGCGAATCACGCTCGGGTAGGGTTCGTAGTCTTTCGCGACGGCGCGCATCGTGTAGACTTCGCCGGGGGTCGGCATGCCGGTCCGTTCACGCGGCAGCGAAAGCGCGATCGCATAGGCCCCGTCGGCACCGGTGAGCACAACATCGGTTCCCTCGCCCGTCTTGACATTCGTGGCGCTTACCCGCGCCCCTTCGATGGGAGGGAATCCCTGCTCCGAGAGGTCGAAGACCCGTCCCGCGATGAAGACCGGCAGGAAACATCCGTGCTTCGTATCGCCGGTGACCGCTTCGCACACCATTCCATCGGGGCAACTGTCGCTCACCAGCGGGTCGCACGCCTCCTCGCAGTAGTAGCCGTTCAGCGCCCAATCGAAGAGACAAATCTCGGTCTCGCCACATCCCTCGCCCGTCTCAAGGCACGGGGTCTTGATGATGAGGTCTTCGTCGGGAAGCAGGGTGTCCTCATCGGAGGACACGAGGGCATCATCGGGCTCTTCGCTGTCGCCGGCTTCGGAAATGTCGGGCAGGGAAAGATCGGGAAGAAGTTCATCGGTGTCGGTGGGGGGCGCATCATGGTCAGGGACATCGCTGTCGGTCACGGTGTGCCGTTTCGTCTCGTCGCAGGCGAGACAGAGGAGCACCATCAGCATCACGGACACGGCGTTCTTCATCGCGCACTCCTTTCGTTTGACTTCGTCTCAGGCGGACAATGATCATGATACCTTGGGCGCCCGCCAAAAGCAAGGAGGTATGTTGTCGAAAATCTTGATTGTTGCAAAGAGGCCGGTACAATCGCCTTTGTACCGGCAGGGAAAGGATCTCTCTTGATGAATGTGAAACGATCGGTGCGCAATCTTATCATCCTCTCTCTTGCGGCGGCGGCGATACTCTATTTTTTCTTCTGGAAGCCGCGCCACGAGACGGAGAGCGCCGGGAAGAGTCTCGTCATCATCAATTGGGAGGATTACCTTAACCCCGCCATTATCGCCGAGTTCGAGAAGGAGACCGGGATCACGGCCACCGTCATCGAATATCGGACGGTTGACGAGAGCGTCTCGCTCATCCAGCAGAATCCGGGCGCCTATGATCTCCTCATCGTGAACGAGAGCGTCGCCGAGTTCCTGAAGGAGGCGGAGGTGATCGCGCCGTTCGACGAAGAACGCCTCGTCGGACGCGAGCGCATCCTTCCGGACTTTTCGGCGACTCTTCCGTGGATGGTGCCGTATCTATGGAGCACCACCGGATTCGTCGTTGACCGGCGGCACATCCCCGATGAGGCCGATTCGATCGCGATACTCTGGGATCCCCGCTACCGCGGCAGGATCGCTCTGCTTGACGATGCGCGCGAAGCGGTGTCGCCGGTGCTCCTGCGCGCCGGCATTCCCCTCAACAGCGCCGATCCGGCGCAGGTTGCGGGGGCCGAGCCGCTTGCACGGGCGCTGGCGGCAAACGGTATTCGCTTCGGAGACACGTGGAACAACATCGAGCGGCTCCGTAATGGCGAAGTGTGGATCGCCCATACCTATAATGGCGATTATCTCTATAAACTGAACGGCGACGGGCGATTCCGGTTTTTCCTGCCGCGTGAGGGCTTCCCTACGAGCGCTGACTTCTTCATGTTGCCGAAAGGGGCGCGGAACCGCGAGGCGGCGCACCGCTTCGTTTCTTTCTATCTCCGTCCCGAGATCGCGGCGCTGAATTCGAACCGTTACTGTTACGCAAATCTGGTCGCCGGTTCAGAGGTGTTCGTGCGTCCCGACCTGCGCGGCAACCCTGTCGTCTTCCCGCCGGATGAGACGCGCGCCCGAGGGACCGCCTACCGTGAGGTGGGTGAGGCGTTCGCCGTCCACCAGCGGCTTTTCAGCCTTATGAAACAATCGCCGCGGCCCTGAGGCACCCATGAGACGGCGTCTTATCTGGTTCTCTCTCGGTATCGTGGGGGCGACGCTGATGGTGCTGATCGTGGTCGCTTCGATCGCGATGCGGGCGAGCGTCCGGTACCATACCGCCGAGAACTTCGCCAAGCTCTCCGAAGAGCTCTACTACAACCTCGAACGGATGCACCTCACCGCGATGCAGAGCGTCCAGTTGCTTGCCGAAAGCCCTTTGCTCGCAGAGATGCTGGACGATACCGAAGCGCTGAGATACGAACTGCTCCGGTTCCGCCGCATCATGCCGTTCTACGAGGACATCTCGATCGTTGACGCTTCGGGGGTCGTCCGCGCCTCGACCGATTTCGCGCCGCGCGGCGACTGGCGGCTCAAGCCGCATTTCCAGAAGGCGCTTTCGGGAAGCCCTGCCGTCTCACCGGTTCACCTCATCACCGAGCCGCTGAAGACGGTCGTCCAGTACACGGCTCCCATCAGCGCCGGCGGACGGGTGGTAGCGGTGGTGGCGGCGACGATGAACATACGCGAATTCGAGAATATCGTGTTCCACCTTACCTTCGGCTCCACCGGTCACGCCTTCGTGCTTGATGAACAGGGGACGATACTCGTTCATGCCGACAGGAGCCTCCTTTTCGAGCGGGTGCCGAAAGTCCTCGGCGCCGAGAGATCTCCGGAAGGCTTTTCCTTTGAACTGCGCGGCCGTTCATGGTTCGGTAACCGGTTCGTGCCTTCCGGAGCTTCGTCGCCGAGCCTGTCCGGGGTCGAGGTGCCCCGGTGGATACCGGTCGTTGCGCAGGAAACGGGAGAGATCTATCTTCCGTTCTGGCGCGCCATCGCAGTGCTTCTCGTCAGTCTGGTGTTCCTTTTCGTCGCCGCGCGCCGTGCGGCCGTGATCTTGGGGGAGCGGCTCGTGCGACCGCTCAATATCCTTGCGGCGGCGGCCGACCGGGTGGCGCAAGGAGAGCTCGACATAACGGTTCCTGCCGAGGGCGACGATGAGGTAGCCCGGCTTGCCGCCACTTTCAACCGGATGCTGGCGGCTCTCGCCGAGAGCAAACGCCTGCTCGAAGCGAACGAACGACGCTACCGCGAGATGGCCGATCTCATGCCGCAGACGCTTTTCGAGACCGATGCCGCCGGCTTTCTCACCTATCTGAACCGCACCGGATACCAGACGCTCGGGTATCAGCCGGGCGAGGTGCTCGGGCGGCTCCGCTTCATTGATGTGGTGGCTCCCGAGGACCGTGAGCGGGTGTTGCGGAACGCCGTGCGGGTCATGGGAGGAGAGCCGGGCGGCGGGAACGAATACCGGATCGTGAGAAAGGACGGCACGGTCATACCCGCCTACCTCTATTCGATACCCCGTTTCGAGAACGAACGGATCGCCGGAATCCGGGGCATCGGCGTTGACATCACCGAAATGAAGAGATCCGAGGAGGAACTGCGCCGTCGGGAGATGCTCCTCATACAGGCCCAGAAGGTCGAGGCGGTCGGGGCGCTCGCCGGCGGACTCGCCCACGATTTCAACAATGTGCTCGGCGGGATCGGCGGCACCGTTTCTATCATTTCCTATCTTCTCGAACATGAGGATGTAGAAAAGGTCCCGCCGCAACTCATCCTTGGTCATCTCGGATCCATCCAGCGGCAGGTGCGCCGCGCCGGCGACATGATACGCCAACTGCTCGCCCTCTCGCGCCGACAGGAGATATCCTTTGTGCCGATGGATCTTGCACAGGTCGTCCGCGAGGTCGCCGACATCTGCGAAAGGACGCTCGACAAGAGCGTGCGCCTCGAGATCGCTCCTCTCCCCGAACGGGCGGTCGTCAACGGTGACGCCTCCCTTGTGGAGCAGGCGCTTCTCAATCTCATGGTCAACGCATGGCACGCGATGACGATCATGCGCAGACCGGGCGACCGGCAGGGGGGCACATGCTCCTTATCGCTCGAACGGATGAGCGTTACCGCCGATTATCCCGACTGGCCGGGCGACCTCCCGTTGGGCGACTACTGGGCGATCCGTGTGGGAGACACCGGCGTCGGCATTCGGGAAAGCGAGATGTCGCGGATATTCGATCCTTTCTATACCACCAAGGCGACATCGGCGGGGTCGGGGCTCGGCCTGCCGATGTCCTACACCATCGCCCGCCAGCACCGCGGACATATCGCGGTGTTCTCGCGTGAAGGGCAGGGGAGCGTGTTCACCTTGTTCCTGCCGGCGAGCGTCGAAGAACCGGCGCCGAGCGTGGAGCCGGCGACGGCGAAGGTGCCGTCGTGCGCCGGGACGGTGCTCCTTGCCGCCGACGACGGGGCGGTCCGCGAGCTGGCGGCGACGATGCTGGGGCTCATGGGCTATACGGTCATTGCCGCCACCGATGGCGAGGAGGCGATGCGTCTCTTTGCCGAACACCGCGGAGCGATCGATCTTGCGGTGCTCGACCTTCTCATGCCGGGGATGTCGGGGGTCGAGGTTCTCGAGGCGATCCGCCGCGAAGCCCCCTCGATGCCGGCGCTCATCATATCGGGCTACCGGTACGACGACCGTCTCGCGGGGATCGAATCGCTGCCGGCGGCCGCGGTTCTCCAGAAACCGTTCACCCTCGAGCAGTTCATCGAGGCGCTCATGCGTCTTGTCGGGGGAAATAAAGGGAAAGGAGCGTCCGGCGGATAGCTCCCTACCGGCACGGGACCGGCGTCTCTTCGCAATCGCAGAGCGCGGTGCACTCGCCGAGATAGCGCTGACCATCGCAGCACCACGGGCTCAAGTCGGCGGGCGCGCACTCGCAGGAGCCGGCGGTGACGGCGTCGTCGTCGGGGACCTCTTCGATCTCGTCGGCGTCCGAGCCGCCGTCGTTCGATGATCCGCAAGCACCCTTCTCTTGAGAGACGCACTGACCGGTGTAGTAGTTGAGGCAGTTGGCGAAGCACTTGTTGAATACCGTCGTCGTTCCGTCGCAACAGACCGGATCATAGGCCGGCTGTTCGCCGCAGCCGCAGTCGCCGACCGAAAAGGTGAAAGAGGTGTCGTCGTCGCTGACCTCGCTGTCTTCGTCGGAGGCGGAAACGGCGTCGGCGAGAGCGCTGTCTGCGTCGGTATAGGAACCGGTGCCGTCGGAGGAGTTCTCACCCCCCCATTCCTCATCGGCCATCGGGAGCGCGGTGTCGCTGTCGCTCGTGGCGGCGGCGTCGCTGGCGAGATCGTCGGCGGGAGGAGAGTCGGGGCCCTCGGCGAGATCTTCGGCGGGGTTCCCGGTGGCGGCCGTTTCGTCGGTCTCTCCCTGCTTGTCGCCGGTGCTTCCCTCGGCGCTGTCGAACCCCTTGTCGAGAGCGATGACCCGATCGCACGAAACGACGCCGAAGAACAGAGCGGCAAGCAATGTCCCTGCGGCAACGGTCCTAGCGCACATCGCCGTTCTCCAGTATATCGCGGATCTCGTCCTTTTTATAACCATCGGGGAAAAGGAGCAAGTATTTCCGGCAGGCGGGAAGCGTCCCGACATGTTCCTTCACCTCTGCTTTGCACGCCTTGATGAGCAGTTCCTCGCGGTACGCCGAGTCGCCGTCCACGATGGCGCGGTGCTCTTTCATGGTCGCGAGGATATCGGCGAACCGTTCCCCTTTCTCGTAGATCCGCACGATCTCGAAGAGCGCCTTGTCTTTCTCGGTCCCCTCAGAAAGTTCTTTCCGGAACCAGCGCATGGCCTCTTCGTCGTCACCGTTCTTGAGCGCGGCCCGGCCGTGCTGAAGGAACGACGGTTCTGCCTCCGCCGCCGGTGCCGGCGTGGAGGGCTGGGCGGCGGCTTTTTCAATGGCCGCCACGCCTGTGGTCGGGCGCACTTCGGCGCCGAAGAGGTGCGCCATGCCGCCCGAGAGCGCCATGGAGCGGTTCGCGCCGTTGTCTATCACCTCGACGAGTCCTTCGGTGACCGTCACCCTCAGTTTCGGACCGTCGCTCTCGAGGGTGAACCGGGTGCCGAGGACCCGGACGAGGTAGCGCTCCGCCACGGCGATCCGGAAATCGTCCCCTTTTTCGACCGACAGCTCGATCGTTCCCCGCGCCAAGGTGATGCGGTCCGGTCCGTCCGCCGAGAGCGTGGCGTCGCGGTGTACCGTGATGCGCGCCCGTCCATGCTCCACGACGGATCCGTTCCCGAACTCCTTCGGTGTCCCGGCGAGGGTCGGTGCGGCATCGTGCGCCACCGGGGTATCGTCGGCGATCCGGACGCCTTCGTCGGTCTCTAATGTGCCCAGACCGATATAAGCGGCAAGAACGAGGAGCGCCGCCGCCGTCGCGGCGAGCGCGATGCGCGGAACGGACAAGAACCGGTGCAACGAGAAGCGTTCTTCGGAAGTGAGATGGACGAAACTGCGCTCGGCGATGCGGTCTATCGTCGCGTCGTCGGCGTAGGTGTGCGTCGGCAGGATAGCATCCGCCGCCGCCTGTGTCTCGAGAAGGGCGAGACAGCGCGGGCACCCCGCGAGATGGGCGGCGGCCTCTTCCGGGAGCGGCTCGGCGCGCTCGATCAGAGCGGCCACCTGTTCTCTGCTCAGATGTTTCTCGTTCATAGCGCACCACCATAAGCACCGGTGAGTAATCTCGCCATATCCTTCCTCCCGCTGTAGACGCGTGACCACACCGTTTGAAGGGGCACCTTGAGGAGATCGGCGATCTCCTTGAGCGTAAGACCCTCCATCTCGAAGAGGACGAGCGCCATCCGTTTCTCCACCGTCAGTTTCGCGAGCGCTTCGAGGACCTGTTCGCGGTTCTCGACGGCGATCATCTCATCTACCGGCGAGCGAGCGGTATCCTCCGCCGCCGATTCGATGAGTTCGTCAGCTCCGCCGACGAGGTGCGGTTCCTTGTGCCGCTTGATGTAGCGATACACGGTATTGACCGAGAGACGGTAGAGAAAGGTCGAAAAGGAGGCGTCGCGCCGGAAGTTCCGCACCGACTTCGCGAGTTCGATGAAGATCTCCTGCACGATATCCTCCGTCTCCGGTCTGAAACCGTAAATGCGGTGCACCGTCGCGCTCACCTTTCCATGGTAGCGCCGCACCAGCTCCCGCCATGCCGCCTCGTTCCGGCCAAGCGCCAGCTCGAGGAGCGCCTCATCCCTCATTTCTCCAAGAACCGGGTGTGTCGTTCGCGCCACAGCCTTCATGACCCTTTGGTATCTTTCCTCCCTTTTTTTATTGAAATACAATAAGTGAAGCGGCGACAAAAGAAAAGAAAAAGGTGTAACTGCTCGATAATGCTTAAGTAAAATTTTACTAACAATAACCTAAAGATTTGCTTGACAACATACAAGCGGGTGATGTAGTACTAGACGAGATTTCTCCGTTTTAGGGAAAAGCGGAGAATGTCGGATTACTCGTAACTTTCTGTGGAGGATACCATGAACAGCTACATCAGCACGGTGCTGAACGATCTCAAGGCGCGCTATCCGTGGGAAAAGGAGTTCCTGCAGGCGGCCGAAGAGGTGCTCGAGTCGCTGACGCCGATCATCGAGCGGGAACCGAAGTACAAGGCCTACAAGATCCTTGAGCGGATCGTGGAGCCGGAGCGGGTCGTCATCTTCCGCGTTCCGTGGACCGACGACAAGGGTGAATTCCATGTGAACCGCGGCTATCGCGTCCAGTTCAACAGCGCGATCGGCCCCTACAAGGGCGGCATCCGCTTCCACCCGAATGTGACGCTCTCCACGCTCAAGTTCCTCGGCTTCGAACAGATCTTCAAGAACTCGCTCACCGGTCTTCCGATGGGCGGCGGCAAGGGCGGCTCCGATTTCAACCCGAACGGCAAGTCGGAAGGCGAGGTCATGCGCTTCTGCCAGTCGTTCATGACCGAGCTGTTCCGCCACATC
>CAYNMQ010000036.1:8877-9652 GCA_964398245.1 uncultured Spirochaetales bacterium
GATGTCCCGGCGGGTGACATCGGCGTGGGCGGACGCGAAGTCGGCTACATGTTCGGCCAGTACAAGCGGCTCGCCAACGAGTTCACCGGCGTTCTGACCGGCAAGGGGCTCAACTGGGGCGGCTCGCTCATTCGTCCCGAGGCGACCGGTTTCGGCGTCGTCTACTTCGCCGAAGAGATGCTCAAAACGAAGGGCGACAGCCTGAAAGGAAAGAAGGTCGCGATATCCGGTTTCGGCAATGTCGCGTGGGGCGCGGCGCTCAAGGCGAGCGAACTCGGTGCCAAGGTGGTCACCATCTCCGGTCCCGACGGCTATGTCTATGACAAGGACGGCGTGAGCGGTGAGAAGATAGAGTACATGCTCGAGATGCGGGCGAGTGGTCGCGACAAGGTCGAAGACTATGCCAAGAAGTTCAAGGGCGTCGAATTCCACGCCGGCAAGCGGCCGTGGGAGGTCGCCGTCGATGTGGCGCTTCCGTGCGCGATCCAGAACGAGCTCGACGAGAAGGATGCCGCGACGCTCATCAAGAACGGCTGCAAGGCGGTTGTCGAGGGGTCGAACATGTCCTCGACGCTCGGCGCGGTGAAACTCTTCGTCGAGAAGAAGATGCTCTACGCGCCCGGCAAGGCCTCCAACGCGGGTGGTGTTGCGACGAGCGGCCTTGAGATGAGCCAGAACTCGATGCGCCTCGGCTGGCCGCGCGAAGAGGTTGACGCGCGTCTCCATCAGATCATGGTCAACATCCACAAGGCCTGCGTCACCGCGGCGAAGGAAT
>CAYNMQ010000036.1:9662-11052 GCA_964398245.1 uncultured Spirochaetales bacterium
CTATGTCGTCGGCGCGAACATCGCGGGCTTCAAGAAGGTCGCCGACGCGATGATAGATCAAGGGCTCGTATAAACTACTACGGTTTCCTCCCCTTGTCTGCCGGGGGGCCGCACGGCTCCCCGGTTTTTTTGTTTTCCTCAATAAAAAGAGTTGATCTTTCCCTACTAAAGGGCCGAACCCTGTGTGATGGAGGATGTCATGAAACGATGGTTTGTTTTTGTGCTACTCTTTGGAATACTTGGTCTTTTTGTCTCCTGTGGTGACGACAAAGAGAAGGAGGACCCCGATCTTGCGCTCAAGTACAAGGCGGCAGACGAACACGCCGAACAGGTGAGTTCTGAGGTGGTGGCGGCGAACAACGACTTCGCGGCGCGCATCTTCAAAGTGATGGCGGCGGCGGAGCCGGGGAAGAACCTCATGATATCGCCGCTCTCCATCGAGATAGCGCTTGCTATGACGATGAACGGCGCATCGGGCGACAACCTGACCGAGATGCAGACGGTGCTCGGGTTCGGCGACCTCACGCTTGCCGCGATGAACGCGCAGTTCTTCCACCTCATCAAGAGCCTCGAGGATGCCGACAAGGACATGGTGCTCGCCATCGCGAACTCGATCTGGATGGACGACCTCTTCGAGCCGCGGGTGAAGGAGGCCTTCCGGAAGGCGCTCGAGGAATCGTTCGAGGCGGAGCCCTACACCGTTGACATGCAGGATGCGGCCACCGTTGACCTCATCAATAAGTGGGTGAGCGACAACACCAACGGGAAGATAGACAAGATCATAGACGGGATAAAGGCCGACACCGTCATGTTCCTCATCAACGCGCTCTACTTCAAGGCGGCGTGGACGGTGACCTTCGACAAGGATCGCACCTACGACGGCGAGTTCGAACTGACCGACGGCTCGCACAAAACGGTCAAGATGATGACCTTCAAGGAGGATCAAGAGTTCAAGTTCTACAGCAGCGGCTACGGTACTGCAGGCGGATACAGCGCCGTGCGGCTTCCCTACGGCCGCGACAAGTTCGCCTTCTACGGCTTCATCCCGCACGACGGGACGGTGGACGAGTTCATCGCCCGGATGGCCGACGAGGGGCTCGACAGGTTCTTCTCCAACCTCACGGCGCAGGAGGTCCCGGTGCTTCTGCCGCGATTCAAGTTCGCCTACGAAAAGTCGCTCAACGAGATGCTCCAAGGGCTCGGCATGGAACAGGTCTTCGTCCCGGGTGGCCTGCTCAACATGGCGATCGAAGGCGAAGGGCTCTATGTCTCCGAGGTGAAGCACAAGACCTACATCGAAGTGAACGAGCAGGGGACCGAGGCGGCGGCGGTGACATCGGTCGAGGTGGGCGATCCGGCGATCCCCGAAGGGTTCTACGCCACCAAGCCG
>CAYNMQ010000036.1:11062-13324 GCA_964398245.1 uncultured Spirochaetales bacterium
AAGATCCGACGCAGGAGTAGATTTTCTCACTATTTCAAAGAAAAACTTGCAAAAATAACGAAAAGTGTTACCTTTAGTAAGTTTTCTTTGAGGTCGCGTGGTGCGCGGAGAACATTTCCTCAACGATCTGATGGCTCGTGGCCGCTATACCTTCACCACCGCGGAGGCGCAGGGAACGCTGGGGACCTCTCTTGTGGCGACCCGTGCGGTCATCCGCCGTCTGGCGGCCGACGGAAAAGTGGCGACACCCTGCCGCGGCTTTCATGTGATCGTTCCTCCGGCATACCGCGACATCGGTTGTTTGCCGCCCGATCAATTCATGCCCGACCTTTTCCGTTTCTGGGGTGAACTCTACTATGTCGCGCTTCTCAGCGCGGCGGAATTGCATGGCGCGGCGCATCAACGACCTCAACGATTTCAGGTCATGACCGGTAAAAGTCGCTCCGACCTACAATGCGGCAAGGTTCAGGTCGAGTTCATTCTGAAAAAGAAGGTCGAGAGGACACCGGTTATCATGGTGAACACCCCGCGCGGTTCGTTGCGCGTCTCTTCGCCGGAGGCTACTGCGATTGACCTTGTCTCTTACCAGTCGAGGGTTGGTGGAATAGCGGTCGTGCTTGCGGTGCTGGAGGAGTTGGCCGATGTACTCGACCCCCGACTGCTCGCGGATGCCGTCGCCGACCGCGATATCCTTCCGGCGGCGCAACGGGTCGGTTATCTGCTCGAACTGCTGGGAAGGGACGATAAAACCGCACTTTTATACGATGCCGTCGCCGGTCTGATAGACCATGCCGTACCGTTGGCGCCGGCGCTTCCGGTGCGTGGTGTTCCGACCGATCGTCGCTGGAAGGTGCGGGTGAACGACGATGTCTCCGCGGCAGGATGACCCATGATACCCTACGACCATATCACCGAATGGCGTTCGCGCGCTCCATGGATAAGCGATCATCAAGTGGAACAGGATCTGATCATCAGCCGCGCGCTTGTCGAGATGTATCGGGACGAGGTTCTGGCGCGATCGCTCGCCTTCCGTGGCGGCACCGCGCTCTACAAACTCTTCCTGCTTCCGGCGGCGCGCTATTCGGAAGACATCGATCTGGTGCAGGTGACGGCCGGGCCGGTCGGCCCAATCTTCGACCGCATCAAGTCGTTCCTCGATCCGTGGTTGGGCGAGCCGCGGCGCGACCAGAAAGAGGGACGGGTCAATCTGGTGTATCGTGTCCTTTCGGAGGACCGGCCGCCGCGTCCGCTCCGGCTCAAGATCGAGATAAATTCGCGCGAGCATTTCGCCCTGCGCGGCTATGTGTCGGTACCGTTCGCGGTCGATTCGCGCTGGTTTGCGGGCAACGCCGCCATACGGACCTATACCATCGAAGAGTTGCTGGCCACCAAACTGCGCGCTCTGTATCAGCGCAAAAAGGGACGCGACCTGTTCGATCTTTGGTATGCCTGCCGCACCGTCAAGGTGGACACCACGCTGGTCGCTTCGTTGTTCACCAAATATCTCCGGCGTGACGGTCTTAGGGTTTCCCGCGCCGAGTTCCTTGCGAATCTCGCCGCCAAGGAGAACGACCCGACCTTCGGCGCCGATGTCGCGCCGCTCCTTTCGTCGGCCATTGAGTGGGATATGGCTTGTGCTTTGGCCTTGGTCCGTGAAGAGATCATCGATCGTCTTTGATGCCCCTTTTGTTCGGGGCAACCGTTTCTTGGTAACGCTTTTGATAAAAAGTTCCTTCTCCTTACACTAAAGAAGCGTCCTTGCTGGAGTGAGCCATGCACGCGATCCTGTTCCTGACCCGCCAGTGCACCCTGAAATGCCCCTACTGCTATGTCGAGAAACATGAGAAGTCTCATATGCCTATAGAGATCGCGCTCAAGGCGGCCGACCTCGTTCTGGAGAAGTCGGTGGAGGAGAAAAAAGCGCGCATCAGTTTCTTCGGCGGCGAACCGGTCCTCCGGTTCGATGTCATGCGTGAGGTGACCGACTACGCCGAAAAGAAGGCGAAGAAACTGGGCGTCGCGCTCAAACTCCATGTCGCCACCAACGGCACCCTCATCACCCCCGAGATCATCGACTGGATCGCGAAGAAGAAACTGACGGTCGAACTGTCGCGCGACGGCGTGCCGGCGGCGCAGGACGCGAACCGCCCGTTCACCGACGGGCGCGGCAGTTACGCGGCGGTGGTGAGGCACCTGCCGACGCTCTACAAGAAGGCGAAACACCTCGTCGCGGTGGCGGTCGTCTCTCCCGCGACGGCGCAT
>CAYNMQ010000037.1:0-3865 GCA_964398245.1 uncultured Spirochaetales bacterium
GATTCGAACCCACGGCCTTTGGCTCCGGAGGCCAGCGCTCTATCCATCTGAGCTACCCGCCCGTGAAGAAAGGTCAATGCCCTCGTCGGTCAATCCTCTTCTCTTTCGCCTTCTTTATCTGTTTGGCGATCTTGTCCACGCAGAAGTCAATAGAACGGTCGAACTCCTCGCTCGCCTCCACGGCGAAATAATCTTCTCCGCGGTGATTCAGTTTGATCTCGGTCTTCTTCTCGTTCTTGTCCTTCACGAAGAACACCTCGACCTGCGTGTTCTGGGTAACCAACTTCTCGAGTTTCGAAAGTCTCTTCAATGCGTAATCCTTCAAGCCGGCACTGTGATCGAGTCCTTTGAAAGAGAAATTGACGTTCATGCGTCCCTCCTTTTCGTTTGGAAAAGAGCCGTCACCCTTCCCGTGCCCCTCACAATGATGGTAGCATGCACTTGCTTCCCTGTCAACTAATCACGCCGCCCGAAATGGAGTTTTCGCGCGAGCACATCGAAGTAGGTCCGCCGCGAACTCGGTACGAACTTGAGCATTCGATCCGACTCGCGCGCCTCTATCCGGTCGCCTGCCGCCAGATGCACCGGTTCCCTGCCGTCCACGAGGAGAGTCGCCGTTCCGTTGTCGATCGTGATCTCCAGGAACGAAGCGCTGGGCAGCACGAGCGGGCGGTTCGTCAGAGCGTGGGGGGCCAGCGCATTGAGCACCATGGAGCGCTCGGTCGGGAACAGTATCGGGCCGTTGAGCGAGAGGTTGTACGCCGTCGAACCGGTGGGGGTCGCCACGACGATCCCGTCGGCTTTGTAATGCGGCAGGCTCATCCCTTCGTACGCTATCGCAAGATCGAGCATCGGTCCGTCGGTACAACGCATGAGCAGTGCCTCGTTGACCGCACGGCCGAAGAAGATGCGTTCGCCGCCACGGAACGCCGACACCGCCAATACGATGCGGGATTGAACGAAGGGGCGTTCTCCGAGGATGCGCTCTATCTCGTCGGTCTCGTCGGGGGTTATCTCGGTGAGGAATCCCAGACTGCCGGCATTCACCCCCGCTATCGGCACATCGAGTTCGAGCGCCTCATGGCTCGCGTCAAGAAAGGTCCCATCCCCTCCGACCGCGATGACGATGCCGATATCATAGGTCTTCTCCGGGTGAACGAGCACTTGTCGCCCCGCCGCCCGCGCCGCGTCGCCGACAACCCGAAGCGCGTTCTCGATCACCTTCTCGCGTTTCCCGTCCCCGCGCACATAGACCAGCACCGCGCGACGCATCATTCCTCTCTTTTACGCAGTTTGACGAACACCTTGTCCTTCTCTGCGTCGCCGGAGGGAACGAACGGTATCTCCGCCGCGAGATTGTCCTTATGGAATCCGAATATATAAGTGCGTCCCTTGATGAGCTTGAGCGACGCCGGCGTCTTGATACCGGCATCGCGGCCGTCAACGAACATATCGGCCTCCGGAGGCAGCGTGGAAACGAACACCTCGACCGTCCCCGATTGGAACGGATAAAAGAGATATATTCCCACCCCTCCGGCGATGAGAAGCAGAGCACATGCGCCGATGAGAAGGGCCATCAGCCACCCCTTGAGCGACCGTTTGTTCTCTTCCTCTTCCTCCTCCTCTTCGCGCCGTCGTTCGCGATCGGCCAGCTCCGTCTCCCTGAAGCGCACCTCCTCTTCGAGGTTTATCTCCTCTATCTCTCCGATATCCTTGAATATCTCCTCCATCAAATAAGTGGTCTGCGCCCTTTCGAGGACCTGTGTCATCTTGATGAAATGGGAGGCGAACTCCCTTTTGAGAACGACCGTCAATGTCTCGCTCTGTGGGTCGAACTCGCGCATCGCCTGGAATTTCCGTATGTCGCCCAGCATTTCCGCCGCGGAGGCATAGCGCTGCTCCGGATCTTTTTGAAGCGCCTTGCCGATTATAGCCGAGATCTCGCGCGGCACTGCCGGATTCACCGTCCGCACATCGGGGACAGAGTCATGAACGATGGCGTGAAGTATCGCGGCGTCCGATTCAAGGCGCCTGAACAAAGGTTTCCCGGAGACCATCTCGTAAAGGATGATGCCAAGGCTGAACAGATCGCTCCGGCGATCGATCGGACGGTCAAGACACTGTTCCGGTGAAAGGTAGCCGTAGGTGCCCTGCACCGCCTCCAATGTCCGTTTGAAAGATTTGGTGTATGCGGCGTGAGCGATGCCGAAATCAACGAGTTTCACGCGCCCGTCATACGAAAGGAGTATGTTGTTCGGATTCATATCGAGGTGAACGATGTTGAGAAAATGGCCGTTGCGATCGCGCGCATTGTGCGCGAAATCGAGCCCTTCGAGCACGGCGGCGGCGATCTCCAGCACTATGTCCAGCGGAAGAACCTTCTCTTTCTGGTCATATCTCTTCAAGAGTTGACCGAGATTCTGCCCGAACACATATTCCATGGCGATATAGTATATTTCGTCGTGCTTGCCGAAGTCATAGATCTTTACGATGCTCTCATGGGTGAGATTGCAGATGATGCGCGCCTCGGCGAGGAACATCTTGATGAAGGCATGGTTGGTGTTGTGCTGTCGTAGTATCCGCTTGATGGCGACCGGCATGCTCGTGACGGGAGAATTCACATGTTTCGCGAGAAAGATCTCGGCCATGCCGCCGGTCGCTATCTTGGTTATGAGCTGGTAATCCCCGAATCGCTCCAGCATCAGTTCGCCCTCCTCTATCCTCGTTTCTGGTTCCCGTCATCAATGGTCGCGGGAGCGGCGGCAAGGCCTATGATGTCCGCGATGAAACGCTCGGTGTCGGTCTCGGAGATACGGATCGCCCGACAGTAACTGCGGAGGAACCCCCGCAGATAGGTCGGCCCCGGCAATTGTGCCGGGTTGTTCTCTTCGATCGCCCTGATGACCGCCTGAGAGATACGGGTCCTTTCAGAGATCATCTTTATCGAGACCCCCATTTCTTCGCGCACCGCCCGCAGGTCGGCGCCGGTGAGACGGCGATCGCCGAACCGGGCGATGATCGGACCGGGCTCGCGATCCTCGAAAGAATCCCCCTTGACCGGCGTCTCTCCGGCCTCTCGGCCGAAAACATCGCGTTTCACCACCGATGGCCCCGCCTTTTTCTGGCGGTTGTATTTCCGGATAACCTCGCGGATGTCGAATCCCTCCGGAAGCGCCTGATCCACCGTCTGCATCGCCCTTCCGGCGACCAGATCGTACTCGCGCCTGATATCGGGGTCCATGAGATTCTGATAGACACTGTCCAGCAGCCGGGTGTAAAGGTAGAGGTTGTCACTGTCGAACAAGTCGCGCATAAGCGGCGATTGGGGCGCATAAACGGTACGCAGTTTCTCGTATTGGGCGCGGATGTCCTGTCCGCTTGAACCCGGATGCACTCCCAGCAATTCGTAATAGGTGCATGGCGCAAGCGCCGGCGCCTGCGAGTGATCGGCCTTGCTTAATGTCGAGAGCAATTTCCCCGCAATGGTGTCGAACACTTCGGCGAATTCGGTCCCCCGCTCGGCGGCCGTAACCGCCGGAACCATCGTCGCCGAAGAACTCTGTATGAAGTCGGAAAAGATGACCTCGCCCATGCCTTTAAGATCGAACCCGTAATAGTTTCGTATCACCAACGGGTACACATCCTTGAGATCGGCGTCCGTCGAAGAGCGGACCCCATTGATGACGACGCCGACATGAAGGCGTTGCACCATGTCGGCTATCGAACGGCGCAGGCGCGGCAGATCCTCCCCGAGAAGCAACAGAAGGTTCCGCGGGCAGTAAAGGTGTTCGGTTCGCGAGCGCTCGAGCTCCTGCCCGGCCGAGGCTATGTCGAGGCGATCGCCCATGGATGCGACCTGAGGATC
>CAYNMQ010000037.1:3875-13299 GCA_964398245.1 uncultured Spirochaetales bacterium
GCTCTGGGAGCGCGTGCCGAAGGTGCTCAGCGTGGAACAGATGGTTCGCCTTTTCCACGCAAATAGGGTCCGGAGTTATGAACAGGAGCGCGAAATCGGCGGCGAACGCCGTGGCGATAAGATCGGAGCACAGATAGGAACCCATGTCTATCAGCAGCATGTCGAACCCGCTTCGCTTGATCTCGGCGTCCCACTTCACGAGATATTCGGCAACGCACTGGCTTTTGAGAGGGCATCGCAGTGAGGAAAAGAACTTGAGGTTCGGATAATCGGTGTCTATGAGAGGAAGCACCGAGAAGAAATCGGGCACCATCCGTGAAAGCGCCCACGGCGGCACGCCGAGGTAGGCATGAAGCGTCCCTCCGTTGGGAGCGGCGTCCATGAGAAGCACCTTCTTGCCTTTCTGGGCGAGATAGACCGCCAGATTGAGCGTCATCACCGATGTCCCTGTCCCTCCCTTGGCACCGAAGGTAACGACGACCTTGGTCATGGCATCATACCTCTCATCCGGTTCTCAGCGGTGATTGACTCCCCGACCGCCTCTCGAAAGAGTCCGTAACGCTCGGTCGGTATCGTGATCGTCTTCAAGCGAAGCATCGTGGTAAAGGCATCGCCTTCATTGACGACGCGCCATTGGAAGAAATCGTTGTCAACGGAGATCGGCTGAAACGACGCTGAAAGCCCTCTCACGGAAATCTCCCAATGGAGGATGCGGTCCGATAGAAGAAGAGGATACTTCCGTTCCTGCGGTTCGGCAAGCTTCCCGAGAATGGCGGAGACCAAGGCCGGGACGAACGGAACGACCGTACACTCGGCTTCGAGCGGTTCGTCGTACTGACCGTTCAACAGCGTGCACTGGGTCACCGAAACCGGTTTCCCCGCAACGCGGGTGACGAGCTCGCCGAAATAGGCGAACGGGTCGCCATCGGCGGCGAAACGGTAACGGGCCGTCGAAGCGGCGCCCCCGCTCAGTCTGATGCGCACCCGGTTCTCAGCGCCCACTGCTAAGGAGACGGCGCTCTCGACCGGCCCCGAGACCGTCTCGAAACGGTAGGCACTCTGCGTCTCATCCACGACGAAGGCGGTAGTCCCCACGAGGAAAGGATTGACCCCCCGAAAGTGGTCGTAGGCGGCGGTGGCATCGAGGAAAAATCCTTCGGCGATACCCTCCTGCGGCGGAACGAACACCAGCGCATGATCGAACTGCATCGAAGGAAGATCGGAAAGGAACATGCCGGACGAAGCGCTTTTGGCGAGGGCGTAGCGCGCCTCGATCCCCGCATAATGAAGCATGACCTTCAGGAGCAGGGCCTTGTCTTTGCAGTCCCCCGCTTTTTCGACGAAGGTCTTCTCCACCGGACCGGGGCGTATCTTCGCTATGCCGCGATCGTCGAAGAGATAGCGGACTTGACGCGCCACCCAGTCCCGCAAGATACGGATACGGGCAAGCGGCTCGTTCGCCGGTGCGATCAGGGACTCGGTGAAGCGTCTGATCGCTCCGCTTTCTTCCTGCTGTTCACGGACGAAAAGCGCCTGCCAGCGCGCGAAATCGCCCCAGGAAGGAACGGTCGTGTACGAAACGGTCGGCAGAACATCCGTAAGCGGCGGCATCCCCGGCTCGGCGGACGGCTGGTGGAGTCCCGTGGTCTCGAAGGAGATCTCTTTCGCGTCACCCGCTTTTCTCTCGGCGCGCGTCACCGGTCCACGGACGAAAAAGGTGACCGGCGCGTCGGCCGGGAAGCGGAGCACGAGCCGGCTGTGCAGGTTGAAAACCCCTTCCGTGGCGAAGAACCATCGAAAATCGGTGCCCCCGAGCCACGAGCGCGGCCCTTCGAGCGACTCTATGGTGAAGTCTATGACATCCCCCGGACCGGTATCGAGGAAATAGAGCGTTTCCGCATCGGCACGCCACGATGGGAGCGATCGTCCGTCCGGCTTCACCACACGGGCCGAGAGGACGCGCCCATAGTTGGCGACCGTTGCGAACTCCCGCACCCCCTCCGCGGTGTTAAGCGAAATGACGAGGCGGAAGCGCGACCGGCTGCTCCCGTTATAGTAGACCTGCCGGAGCCCTTCATCGTAGACGATGGTATATTTCTGCGGATACTCGGCCGCTGCGCGGCGGAACGCCGCGATCTTCCCGTCGATTGCCGCCGTATCGAGCGCGTTGGCCGCGAAGAATCCCTGATCGCCGGCATCGAAGGCATCGAGGCGTTCGGCATATTCACCCTCCTCCGGCGCAAGATCGTATGCGCGGCGAAACGCCGCAACGGCCTCGCCCACGCGGCCGTCCAGCGCAAGCACATCGCCGAGTCGTGCCCAGATAGCGGCCGATTCGGGATTCTGCGCGAGCGCCGCCCGGAACTCTCTCTCCGCCTTCCCCCATGACTCGTCCGCGAGATATGCCTCGCCGAGCGTCCGGCGATACTCGAGGTTATAAGGATCTATCTCGAGGAGACGGCGCGCCGTCCTGATAAGAGCCGGCAGGTCGCCCGTCTCACGGTAAAGCTCGGCGAGCCGCGACCATGTCGGCTGGTACGCCGGTATGAGCGCGACGGCACGGTGACGGATGCGGGCTGCGCGGGCCGGATCGCCGAGACCGCGCCACGCATCGGAGAGATAATAGTAGGAGACCGGATGGCGATCGTACTCTTTCACAAGCCGTTCGGCGATCCCGAGGTCCTTCGCGTACCACTTCTTGGCGTAATAGACATCGGAAAGACGCAAAAGCCACACGAGCTCTTTCCGATCGCCTCCCTCCGCGCTCATGACTTCCCGGACACAGGTATCGTCGCCGATATCCTGACAGTTCTCGAGGAGATCGCCTTTCACGAGAACCAGATCGGGCCACTCTTTTGCAAGGAACGAGAGCAACGAGGCTGCCCCTTGTCCGTTCCCCTCACGGCGGTAGGCGCGCGCCGTCCACAGAAGCGGCGCCGGAGCGCGGCTTCCGTCGGCCGAGGCATACCACTCCTCCCAGTCGCCGAGGCGCACATCACCGAAGAGGAGATCGCGCGCCAGCAAACGCAGGTACGCCTCCATCCGGCTGTCGGTGTCCCGCGGCTCGGCGATGTCGGCACCCGCCTGCAAGAACGGCGTATCGTCACGATAGAAATGGAGAGAGACATACCCTTCGTCTGAAAGATACGGCGCCAACTTGAGCAAGATAGTGTGAGAGCCCTTCGATAGCCTGATCGACGCCGCTCCCGAGAGCACTCCCGCCGTCAAACGGTCGGCGTCCCGCTCCAACACCACCGCCCCGTCGATATAAAGCCGATAGGGCACCGTAATATAGGGAAGCACGACGACGGGCTCCTCCTGCGTCACGGTCATGACGGCGAATGCAAAGAAAACGGAGTTCCTTACCGGCGAGAAGTGGTTGCGCAGGTCGAACGCCGAGACCGTGTCGGGCATCTCGATGCGCCGCGCCGACGACGGCGGCGCGAACGAGTTTCCTCTTCGATACTCCTCCTCCTCCGGAGAGAGTTCTTCGAGATCCCTGAAGGCGTCGCTTCCCCCAGCGCGGAAAAGGCGCCATTCCCGCGGCCAGAAAACATTCCGCTCGATCCTCCGGCGATCCCACGAACGCATAGCGGCCCGCGCCCACTCAAGCGACTCCGACGCGATGGTGCCGCGGCACAGCATCGTATCGCAACGCGGTCTTACCGCGGCAAGATCTAGCGCGACGGGACGACTCACATAAAGATCCCTGACAAGATGAAGCGCCGCCAACGCCACAAGGGAGTCTTCCCCTTCGACCGCCGCAAGAAGATGGGGGAACGCTTCGTCCTGTTTCCCGGCAAGATAGAGAGCCTCGCCGACCACGAACTGGATCAGCGGCGCCCCGTCGGGATAGCGATCGAGCTCCTTTCTCCCCATCTCCACCGCCGCAGGCCAATCGAAGAAATAGGCGTCACGGATATGCTGTGCGGCGTTTCGGCTATCGGCAGAGAGTTCCTCGCGTGAAGGGCCGCCGAAAAGAGCGCATCCCGCGACGCTAGTCACGAGGATCGCGATCACCGCCCAGCGCGCCCAACCGTCTGAATGTCGTCTCATCTATCTCTCCCTCCAATATCCCTCCCTCGGTCACGACCGCGGTCACCAGCTCCCGCGGCACCACGTCGAATCCGAGGTGAAGCCCCGGAGAACCGACCGGCGCTATCCGTCGCCCGTTCAGCAGGAACATCTCTTCGTCCGACCGTTCCTCGATGACGATATGGTCACCGTCAGGGATCGCAAGGTCAACGCTCTCCAACGGCAAGACCGGAACGAAGGGCACCCGGTGATGATGCGCGGCCACCGCCAGCGCATAGGTCCCTATCTTATTCGCGAAGTCGCCGTTGGCCGCGATGCGGTCGGCGCCGACGAGCACGAGATCCACCAACCCCTGCCGCATGAGGTAGGCGGCGGCGTTGTCGGTGATGACGGTATGCGGTATCCCTTCCTCGCGGCATTCGAATGCCGTAAGCCGCGCACCTTGCAGATAAGGACGCGTCTCGTCGACCCAAAGCCGCTCGACAAGACCCTTTGCATGAAGCGCTCTAACGACACCGAGCGCGGTCCCATATCCGCAGGTCGCCAGCGCGCCGGTGTTACAATGGGTAAGGATGCGAAGACGACGATCGGGGAAACGATGCTGGACCCATGCGGCGCCGATCTCCGCCATACGGCGGTTGCGATCGCGGTCACGCCAATGTATCTCCAGAGAACGCCGTTGCATGAGGGCGAATTGTTCGGTGCCGCTTCGACAGAGCGCGACCTCCTCGTCGTAATAACGGCGCATCTCCATCAACACCACCGTCAAATTGACCGCCGTCGGTCGCGCCGAGGCCAAGGAATCGCACACTGAATGGAACACCGCGGCATCGACCGGTCCGTCGGCGCCGCGGAACGCAAGAGCCGCCCCGGCGGAAGCGGCGGCACCGATGAGCGGGGCGCCGCGCAGGCGCATCTCGGCAATCGCCGCTCTGACCATGGCAGGCGATGTGTTCCGTAGGAACTCTTTCTTTTCGGGTAACGCCGTTTGATCAAGCACTACATAGGCGTCGCCTTCCCAGAAGGCGGCGGAGAGATCGCCCCGTTTAGTCATGAGGACCCGTGCTCAGTATCCGGTCCATGAGCGATAACAGCGGTTCGGGGAGTCCTCCATAAAGCCATAAGAGTACGAGCAAGAGGAACAGTGCGGCAAGAAGAAGAATGAACAGCAGGAACAGTCTTCCGGCGCGGCGGTTCACCTGCCGCGTCTTCTCGACCTGCGTCGTCACCTCGGTCACTTCGCCATCGTCGTCTATCGATTTGATGTTCTTTTTTTCGAGATCCTCGCGCAGTTTCCTCCGACGCTCTTCCTCCGCTTTGAGAAGGTACTCGGTCGGATCATAGATGTTCCCCTTCTCAATGTATTCGAAAAGGAACTCCCCTATCTGTATCTCGTCGCCGTGGCGCAGATCGATAGAGTCGACGCGCATCCCGTTGACGACGAGAGGGCACCGCGGATCGCGCACGCCCGGAACGAGCAGGTAGATGTTGCCGTCGAAGATGATCTTCGCATAGACCGGAGGAATGTCGGGATGGAAAAGGTAGACATCGGCGCCGGCATAGGAACCTATGACCGTTTCGCCTCCCTTCACCGCGAAGGTACGTCCGCCGATGGGACCGCTCTTGGCGAGCAGGATCTCGGTCTCGGCCGTTCTCGCGCGCGCTTCGGCGTCGCGCGACTGCGGCATCGTTTCGTCCTCTTCGTCCTGCTCGAGGTAGATATTATAATCCCCCACCGCGATGACATCCCCCACGAAGATCTCGACCTTGCGGGTAAGTTCCTTCGCGTTGACATAGGTCGCATTGAACGAGCCCCGGTCCTCGATGATGATGTGCCCGTCAAGCACTTCTATCTGGAAGTGATGCCGCGAAACATTGCGTTCGGGAAGGATGAGGTCGTTATCAGGAGCTCTGCCGATGGTGATGATGTCGCTGGAGAAGCCATGCACCGAAAGCTCGTTGCGATCATTCTCGACGATGAGTTTCAGCCCCATAAAGACTCCCGCATATTCACTGTTGCAATCCGGCGGCGCACTGTTGTTCGAGCCGATAGAGCGTTTTCTTGAGCTCCCGCTCGTCCTTGTCCACAAGGGCGAGGTACTTCGTTATCTTCTCTCTCAGTATGCCGACCGCCTCGGATCCGCTCTTTTCCCGCAGAATGTCGAGGAGGCGTTTCCATATCTCGTCTATGTAAAGGTGGTAGTGCTCGAAACGATACTGCAGAGGAATGTATTTCCGGTATTCGAGGTTATCCATCCAATTGACCGTGAGCGTCTCGGGAGAGAAGTTCACTGTCCGGTAGAGCGGGTCGTATTTCTGGCGCAATTCATCGAAAAGCGCGCTCATGAGACGCTCGGTCTCCAGCGGCGTCAGGTGTTCAAGGAGCATCTGGAGGATGTAATCGAAGATGTCGAAGTATCCGAGGAGCAGGTTGACGACGATATCCTTTTGTTGAGCGATGACGATGTCGTTCGCTCCGTCAGCCGCCGCCTTCATGCGGAAATCGCGCACGGTGATGACCGGCGCCAGTTGCGGCAACAGTTCGAAGTAGCGGGTGAACACCGCCTGCTCGTTCTCATACGCGTACGATTTGGTGTCGGGGTGATAGTAAAGAAAATACCGGAACCGCCCGCGGTCGAAAAAGGCCATGTTCATGACCATCCCTTGCTGGAACCCGGCCATTCCAGAGAAGGACCCGTCCACGACAAGGGTATTGAAGCGGGACACATCGGTCATCTCGAACGGGGCGTGAAGCACGCATGCCGAAGCAAAGAAGCGGTAGATGGCGTCAAGAACGCTGGTCTCCTCGACGACGTTCGCGTACACATCTATATTGTCGTCCTCGAGGAGAAGGCGGAACGAGACCGGTTGAGGCATGCCGCCACCGCCGGGCAGATTGAGGGCGACCGCGCCGAGCAACTTGCTGTTCTTGAAGAAAAGATACCCGACCGTTCCCTGCCCGACACAGCACAGGTACCCCGATATGTCCTTTTCCCAGCGGAAAAGGTCGTTCAATACCGAAAAAAGATACTTGCCGGGCAGTTGTTGGATATACAAAACATTGCGATCGAACGGTATGAGCATACGCTATCCTCTTCGCTTCAAAGGCTTTTTATACTGAATTCGCGGTGCTTTGCAAAATTTTATTGTTCGTGCGCGCGAAAGAACACCTTTCTGCGGAGAAATGCGATCGCCTTCTCCGCGATATCGCCGTAACCTCTATCGCCGAGGAACATCTGTCCCATGAGAGTTCCTATCTGGGGATACGAAAAAACGGCGCGGTAGGAAAGCGCGGGAAAAAGAAAGAAAAAGTGCGCGATCTTGGCGGCTATCGCGTAGTGACGATCGAACGCCTCGCGCAACTCCTTCTCGTAACCGTCGAGCGTCGTGTCGTCGCCATCGAGCGCTCGTTCGACCGCCGCCGCCGCCATGAGAGCGCTTTTCACCGCCGGGCGTATCCCTTCGGCCGAGAGCGGATCAACGAGTCGTGCCGCATCACCCGCAAGGAGAAAACGGCCACGCACCGCCGCCGGTCGCCTTTTGTGCCAGAGGCCAAGACAAGCGCCCCGAACGATCGCTCGCTCGAACGGGACCTCCATGCGCTCCGCAAAGAGTCTCAACTTTTCGAAGATAATTCGATGATTGCCTCCCCGTTTGGTGATGCCGAGCCCAATGGACGCACGGTCACCCTTAGGAAAGAGCCACGCATAGCCGCACGGCATGATGCCGAGGTCGACCACCATCCGGCCGTTTCCCGACCACGGCACCTCACCCCCGACGGCGACACCTTCCACGCCGCTTTTCTTTGCGGGAAAACCTGCCTCTTTTGCCATCCTCCCCTGTCCGCCGTCAGCAATGATGACGAAACGGGCAGACACCCTGCCCTTGCCTGTCTCGATCTCTACCGAAGCATCCCCATCCCGAAAGCCGCGCACCTCCGTCCCGTCGCGCACATCGGCCCCCGCCGCCGCGGCGAGCGAAACGAGGTGGTGGTCGAAACGGTACCGATCAACGAGAGGACAGGGAACCGGCAACCGACACAAAAAGGGGCGTTCGCCATCGAAGAGTATCTCCGCCTCGGTGGCGCGGGTGACGACTCCTGCATCGGGCGACGGATCGATGCCGAGAAGCGCGAAGACCTCCGGCGAAACGCCGCCGCCGCAGGGCTTGTAGCGCGGAAGACGCTCCTTCTCAAGGATGCCGACCCGGCACCCGGTGCGCGCAAGCATGAGTGCCGCCGCCGCGCCCGCCGGCCCCGCACCAACGATGGCGCAGTCGAAAACGCCGCCGACCATGGAAACACCGTCCCCGACAAAGTTGCCTTTTTTTACCTGCTCCACCTTCCCGCAGGCAAGGTTTTTTGTTTTTTTCATCAGGCCAAGTATATTCAATCGCGGCAAATGCATCTACTTACGGAGGATGCCATGTACAAGATCGTGCTTTTGCGCCATGGCGAAAGCGTATGGAACAAAGAGAACCGCTTCACCGGCTGGACCGATGTGGACCTGTCGGAAAAGGGCTTGCAAGAAGCCCATGAGGCGGGAAGAACGCTCAAGCGGGAGGGCTACACCTTCGACATCGCCTACACCTCGGTGCTCAAACGGGCGATACGGACGCTCTGGATCGTCCTTGACGAGATGGACCTCATGTGGATACCGGTCGTTCGCAGTTGGCGGCTCAACGAGCGACACTACGGCGCCCTGCAAGGGCTCAACAAGGCCGAGATGGCGCAGAAGTTCGGCGAGGAGCAGGTGCACCTCTGGCGACGCTCCTACGACATACGACCACCGGCGCTGACCCCCGACGACGAGCGTTTCCCGGGAAGAGACCCGCGCTATGCCACCCTTTCGAAAGAGGAACTGCCGCTTACCGAGTGTCTCGACGATACGGTAAAGCGCTTCCTGCCGCTCTGGCACAAGGAGATCGCGCCGCTCATCAAACAGGGCAAGAAAGTGCTTATCGCGGCGCACGGCAACAGCCTCCGCTCGCTCGTCAAGTACCTCGACAATGTGCCCAACGACGAGATCGTCGCGCTCAACATCCCGACCGGCATTCCGCTCGTGTACGAACTCGACGCAAATCTCAAGCCGATCCGTCACTACTACCTCGGCGACGAGGCGGCGGTAAAGGCCGCCATGGAAGCGGTCAAGAATCAGGGAAAGGCGAAGTAGACCTCGCCTCTCATCCCCCTATTTTACGAAAAAACGGCTCCGCTTGGTGTAGTAAGTGTGGAGCAGTTCATGGGCTAGGTGGCTACCCGGGTGTTCAAAGAATTCCCGATAGAGTGTCTGTATATACGGGTTTTCATGCGACTTGCGATACGCGAGCCCTGCATCCTCGGCGTAGATCGCTTGGGCGCGTGCTTTGCGGATCTCCGCCGAGGATGCAG
>CAYNMQ010000038.1:0-13256 GCA_964398245.1 uncultured Spirochaetales bacterium
GCGTCGCTCTTTTATGCGTGGGCGTTCAAAAAAGAACGCCGGGTGCGGGAGAGCATCGCTCTTGCGGCGGTGTTCCTTGTCATGTCTGCATACAGTCTCTGGCGCCTCGACGCGGTGCGCGCCGCGACACCGGCGCGCGAGATCCGTGTGGCGCTCCTCCAGCCGAACTTCGGGCAGGAGGTGGTCAACGCCAAGAGCGATCAGATGCCGGTCATCGTCGGACGGTTCACCGATCTGTTGAAACGCGTCCCCTCCGACACCGATCTCGTGGTGTGGCATGAGGCGGCCATGCCGGTCCGCATCCCGCGCGGGTTCACCGACTTCGGCAAGCTCTGGCGCCGTTTCTTCCCCGACGCGCCGCAGTTCCCTAAACAGATCGTCGGCCTTGATATCGTGGACATCAACGACCGCTCCCATCCGCGCTACTATAATTCGGCGGGTTTCATCGAAGGCGACCGCATCGCGGCGGTCTACGACAAGATAAAACTCGCTCCTTTCGGCGAGTATCTGCCGTGGAGTTCCTTCATGGAGTCGGTGGGGCTCACGACGATCGTGCCGAGTTCGGTCGGTTCGTTCGCACGGGGGACCGAACACACGGTGTACGATTTCGGCGTCGCCAAGGCGTCGGTGCTCATCTGTTATGATGGCACCTTCTCGGAGAATGTCCGGGACTTTGTGTTGAACGGGGCCGATCTCCTCGTCGGCATCACCAATGACGCGTGGTTCGGCAACAGTTCGGCGCCGTTCCAGCATGCGGCGTTCTATCGTTTCCGCTCCGTCGAGACGGGGCGCACCATCGTCCGGGCCGCGAACACCGGCGTTTCGGGCGTGATACTTCCCGACGGTTCGATGCCGGTCGCGACGCCGATATTCACCGAAGAACTGCTGGTCAAGACGATACCGATATACCACATCGAAACGCCCTATCTGCGGTGGGGTAATGTTATCCTCTGGCTCATCGTGGTGGGGAGTTGCGGTGCTCTTCTCTTCTTTCTCGTGGTGAATCGCCGTACGGGACCAAAGACGACAACAGGTCGCCGATCTCAGTAGCAGTAGCCTTGGATGCAGGGGAGACTGCTGCAGCAGACATCGTGCGCGCCGCACCGTTCGCCGGCGGGGACACAGGTCGTCACATTGATCATCCGGAGTGTCGAGCCCGGGACGCATTGCGGGTTGTCCACACAGACGAAGTGACTTTCCGCGGAGCATTCGAAACACTTGGCGCGCGGGTCCGATGAGTTGTAGTCACGGCATTTCGTCTCGCCGACCTTGCAGGCGGCGGGGACGCACTGTTTTCCGTCCATGTACACCTCGCCTTGTTTGCAGATGCCGCAGATGGTGAACGAGGTCGCCGTCGTGCAGGCGAGCGATTGGAACCCCTTCTCGGCGTAACAGCACCCGGCCGCGCAGTTCGTCTCGTTGCAGGCGCCGTTCGATGCGGTGGTGTTGAGACATCGTCCCAGTTTCTTGTTGCAGGTGGTGTTCGGGTAGGCGGCGCAATCGCCGTCGCTGTCGCATCCTTCGGCGCACTTGGCGCTCACGCAGATGAACGGCGCTCCGCAGTCGCTGTCGAGTTTGCAGTTCTTCCCGAGGATCGGATTGTCGTCGTCGGGTATCTGCGGGATGTCGGCGTCGGCATCGTTGTCGGGAAGGCAGCAATCTTCGTCTTCGGGGACAGGTTGATCGTCAAACGGCGGCACCTGTTCCGTTTCCGGAAGAACGGTTTCCTGATCCGGAACGGTAACGATGTCCCGATCGGAAGTCTGAAGAGGTACCGGGTCGGTGTTGTTGCAGGATCCCGTAAGAGTTATGAACATCAGTCCGAACAAGCACACTACCCCTGTGATCCTCATGGCGCTCTCCTTACCGTGTTGTTCTGTCGGATCCATGAGAACAGACCTCGGCTCTGCGGCAAAAGTTGTGGGAAAGGAGAAAAAACTAGGGAAGCGGATGAAGAATGAGAAAGATGTCGTAGCCGCCGGCGTTCTTCGCGCCGAGGTCTCCGGTCGTTCCTCCAGCGATGACGAGATAGGGAGGCGAAAAGCGCACCGCGAGGGCCGCTTCGTCGCGTGATGTCCCGTAGAGGTGGTGTCCGCGCGGCGTTCCGTCGGGCAAGAACCGGGAGATGAGAATGTCTTGGTTTCCGCGGAATGTCGTACCGTCGAGGGGAGCCTTCGCGTAGCCGACGGCGTAGATGTCTTCGGTTGGAGAGGCGACGAGGGCGTAGATCTCTTCGTACTAAGAATAGCCCCATTGATAGGTCCACGCGAGTATGCCGTCGGGAGAGAACTTCATGAGGAAGCAGTCGAGGCCGCCGATGTTGGAGAACCCGCCAAGACCGCCGCTCGTCGAGCCGGCGAGGTAGAGGTTCCCTTCCGCGTCCGTCGAGAGCGCGTAAGAACGGTCTTCGCCGGACGATCCCCACTGACGGGTCCACGCCACTCCGCCGCCGGTGGTCGCTTTCGACAGGAAGATGTCGTTGCCGCCGGGAACCGTCCCTTCTTCGATAACGCCGTAGGTTAATCCGGTAACATAGAGCCAACCGCTCGTCGTCGCCGCGACGCCGTAAGCGGCGTCGATGAGGCCGCTTCCCCATTGGATGCTCCACCTCTCGGTGCCGTCCTGATCGAAGCGGGAGAGGAAGATGTCGCTGAACCCCTTGTTCTCGTTGTCACCGACGGTCCCGTAGACCCAGCCGGTGACATAGGTCGTTCCATCGGAGGTGGTCACGGCGCTCGAGGGGTGGTTGCTGTCGAAAGAGCCCCACTGGCGCCGCCAGACCTCCGTGCCGTCGGGCGAGTGGCGGGCGATGAACATGCGTCCGATACCGGCTCCGGTGAACGGGTCAACGACCGCCTCGCGCATGCCGGAGAGGTACAGCGAACCATCGTCGCTGCGGCTGAGAGTGAGCGCCTGATCGAAGTTGCTCGATCCCCACTGCCGCGTCCACTGGAACGAATGGTCGGGAGCTATGCGCGTGAGAAAAATGTCGCTCGATCCGCTGTTTTGGTTACCGAAGATCTCCCCGGTGGTGCCGCCGGTGACGAAGAGCGTGCCGTCGGGAGCCGTCTCGACCGCAGCGGCGACCTCGTCTCCTTGAGAACCCCACTGGAGTATGACCGGCTGTGGCGGGGCGTCGTCATCGCCGGTGAGGTCGTCCCCCGATGACGCATCATCGTCGGGAAGATCGTCGTTATCGGGAACGGTGTCCTGATCGCGGGCATCGCCGTCAAGGATACCGCACTCGATCGAACGGTAGATCGGTCCGGGACATGCGGTGCAGAGGATGACCGCCATGCCGGCAAGAAGAAGAGAACGGGGATGTCTCACGGCGTCTCTCCCTCATAACGCCCCGTCACCTCGAGAAGCGCCGTGTGCCGATCCATCGTATAGTCCGCGTAGTCGGCCGGATCGTTCCCGAAGTTCGAGAAGATGTAACGGTAGGTATAGGTAAGGGCGAGGTCGAAGTTGGCGTTGATGCGCCAGAGTATCTGCGCCGCCGCCGACGGGATGTGTTCCCGGCGCCGTTTTTTCCATTCGTTGAGACGGTCGCTGTCGAGCCACGCGAGGTAGGCGTAGCGTAAGGTGAGCTTGAGGAAGATGGGCGACAGATCGGCCTTTCCTTCGATGAAAAGGTAGGTCTTGAGCGAACGGTTGTGGACGACGAGCACATCGGTGCAGGATGAAAGCTCCTCGGGCCGGAAGAAGAATGCCTCGATGCCGGCACCCCCTTTGACATGATCGGTGAGCTCGGTCGGATAATGCCAGTATCCCGCTTCGAAGCCGAAGGCGGGCCCGGTGAGGTAGCGCATCTCTTCATCGAATCCGATGAAGTAGCCGGCGCGCACCGTGCCATAGAAGGAGTGTTGCTCGTTCATGTCCCAAAAGAGGTCGGCGGCGCCGAAGAGATCGAAGAACATGTTGCGGAGGCGCAGATAGTTCTCGGAAGCGTGGTGCGCGAGGATGGTGAGATCGAGGGAGAGATCGTCCCGCAGGTCATGGCGCCACCCGAACGAGGCCGTTTCCTGCAGACGCGACTTCTCGGGGACATCGAGGCCGGTCTCCGAAAGAAGAGAGACTCCCGCGGAGAGAGCGTTTTCGGGACTGAACGCGTAGTCGGCGCTTGCCGTGTTCCGGACGAAGAAACCGTATCGTTTTCCCATAGTGAGGAAGTCGACGATCGACAAGTGCTCGATATTGCTGTCAAAAAGAGTTCCCACGCTTCCTCGTATCGTCAGGCTCCCCGCGGAGAGGAAGGCGGGAAGGAAGAGGGAGAGGAGAAAAAGGTAAACGCTATTCGATCCGGCGGTTGCGGTAGTCGCGCTCCTTCCGTTCTTCGCGCAGTATCTCACGCCGTTCCTTCTTCCGTTTTTCGGCGTTATCGTCGTCCGCGTCCTCCGTTTTGTCAACTTTTGGAGCGACGCGCGCGGCGGGAGGCGCCGCCTTGGGAGCCGGCGCGGCAGGGGACGGCATCACGACGGGACGCGGGGGAACGGGGGGCTTTTCGGGGAGCAGGTCCGGCGTATCGTGAGCAGGGAAGGTCGGCGCCGGCGGCCGCGATACCTTACGCGCCCCTTGAACAGCCGAGGCTCCGACCGTTGAGGACGCCTTTTGAGTGGATCTCGCTTCTTCGACGGGGCGCGGGGGGATATCGGGCGTTTTAGCGGGGTCATGATCCGGCGAGAGCGTCTCTGCGCGTTCCGGAGCGAGGAACCGCAGCTCCCAGTCGGCGGCTACCGCTCCCTCGATGATACGGACCGAACTTTTGAGGATCGTCGCGGTTTCGTCGGCGAGAACGACAAAGAAAGGGAGGGATAGCGCCCCGAGGAAGGGCAGGAGATCACGGGACCGCTGCATCGAGGCTCTCCGGCGGCAAGCGGTACTGCGCAACGACCACCGTATACCCATCGGCGGAGAGGACGATACGGTGGCGATGGCGGTGCCCCTCGTAGGTCGCGGTGGTGTTGATGCGCCATGTGCCGGGGCGCTCGACGGTCACCACGAACGGCACGAGGTTCCTGCCTTCCGTGAGAGGACCGCTCCAGCGGAGGCGTTTTTCAGAGACGATCGCCGGGATCCCGCTGAAGAAGGAGAGCCCCTCGCCCAGTTCGATGGCGACCTCTACCTCCGGAAGGGAGCGGCTCGTCTCGTAGGCTAATTCTATGGTGACCGGCTCGCCCGCCTTGACCTCGGCGCGGGAGATGAGCGTTCCTTGTTCCGCCGCCTCTTCGGGCTTCGAACCCTTCCAGATGATGAGAGCGACGACAGTGATGAGGCACAAGAGGGCTGCCGCCGCGAGAACGGGGCGCAGGAGCGACCCCCACCCGGTGCGGAGCGTCCGGCGTCGCTGTGCCGCCGCGACGAGCGCCCGGTGGATCCTCTCGTCGAGAGTCGGGGACACCGAAATCGGATATGCGGCCGTTTCCCGGAGCACCCCTCTGAGCCACCGCGCCGTTTCGAGCGCCTCGCCACACTCGGGGCAGCTGGCGCAGTGCGTCTCGAACGCTATGCGGGAGGCCTCATCGAGCGTGCCGTTCAGCCATGCCGCCGTCTTTTCTTTCGTCCGCGAACACTCGTTCATGACGGTATCATAAGCAACCACATAACAGACCGCCGCTTTACCGAAAAAGTTTCTTGTTGGCCATGGCGACCTCCAACAGATTCTCGCGCGCCCGGAAGAGCCTCGACTTCAGGGCGCTCTCCGAAATGCCGATGAGCGCCGCCGCCTCGTCGTAACGCAGTTCTTGGATGTCCACCAGAACGATCGCCTCGCGGTGTTCAGGGGGAAGCATCGCGAGAAGGGCGTAGAGCGCCTCGCGCCGCTGGCGCCCCGTCATCTCCTCTTCGAGCGAGTGATCCCGCACCAGCAGATGTTCCGGGGCGGCGTCGAGCGGCGCGTTCTCGGCCGTTTTGGGGCTCCGCCGGTAATCGGCGAACTCGTTGCGGGCGATGCGCCAGAGCCAGGTGATGAAGGCGCAGTCGCCGCGGAACCGGGAGATGTTGAGGAACGCCTTGAGCAGCGTTTCCTGCAGAATGTCGGCCGCCGCCGCATGGTCGCCGCCGGTCATGCCGAGCGCATAGCCGTAGAGCGCCTGTTTATGGCGTACCACAAGCTCCTCGAACGCCGCGGTGTCTCCCTGTGTCGCCCGCCGGATGAGTTCCCTGTTCTCGGTGTTGCTCATGGGACAGGCGGGTCGTTCCGCTCACATCTTGAAGATCTCATCGGCATTGAGCTCCCGCGCAGGCCGCGGCGCATCCGGCTTCTGCTGTTGCTCCTCCTGCTCCGGTTCGAGGACCCGCACGATGTCGTAGCGCGAGACACGCGGGTTGACGAGGATGAAAAAACAGGAATCGCCGTCGCGCGCCGCGATGACGAGACGGTCGTCGCGTTTGACGCCCATGTTGGTGAAGAGAAGTATCTTCTCGGTGGGGGAAAGGACCTTCACCGCCTTGTCGGCCGAGAGTTCGAGATATCGTTTCTGCAGTCCTTCGCGGATGGTCGGCAGCGAGGCGAGCGGGAAGCGGTTGATGATCGCCTCGTCGCGGAAGACGACCGAACCGTTCTCTATCGAGAAGCGGATGACCCGCTCGGCCATCTGGGAGAACGCCTGAAGCGGATCGACGGCGCCCGGCACTATCTCGATGGTCGGGCGTCCCGCCGCCGCGATGCTCGCCCTCATCGAGGCGTACTTGTTCATTTCGAAGAGGAAGTTCTTGTACACTACGCGACGGAATACCGTGTAGGGGACATGGAAGTAGGTGATCGTGAGATCGGGGAAGATGTGCTGAATCATCGCGCGAACGGTGTCGAGATGGGCGGCGTTGAGGAATCCGAGTATGATGTCCCGGTTCTCCTTTTTGTAGGAAAGGGGGAACACGAGATAGCGGGCGATGATGTCAGGGGTGAAGAATTTGAAGATGTCGTCGCGCTGGAACGCGACGGTCCCCTCGTCGTAGATGACGGGATACCCTTCCTCCTCGAAGAACCGGGCGAGTTTCTTCTCGTCTATGTAGCCGCGTAGGAGGCCCTTCCATATGGGGTCTATGTCCTGTTTCATGTTGACGAGGCGGTTCGCATTGTCGGAAGAGATGACCCCTTTCGAGACCATTTTCAGGATGAGATTGCGGACCATGGCGTTCCTCCGTCGGGTAGTGTGGTTATTATACCGCTCGCCTCAGGAAAGCAACAAAACGGAAAGGGGCTACTCCGCCGTCATCCGGAACACCTTCAGCGCCGCGACATTGACGCGGTTGAGTCCGTCCGCACCGCCGCCGGCGCCGCCGTAGGGCTCGAAGTGGGCGAAATAGGACATGTTCATGCCGTCGCGTATCACGAAACGGCAGGTCGTGCCGCTCTCCAGGTGGACCGGCAGGAACGACGAGTTGCCCCAGCGCTCCCAGTCGTTCGCGCCGAGGTGCGGCATCATGACCGGGCCGCTCGCGACGAGCGTGCCGGTGTCGCTATCGTAGACATCGATGAACTTCTGACAGGCGGTGATGCCGGTGTCTATCGGACGACCGCTGCCATATTCTATCTGGAGGTAATAGTCGCCGGTGACGGTGGGCACAAAGGAAGAGACGGTGAGCGTCTCGTCGGAGCGTCCCCAGTCGCGGAAATGGAGTTTCCCGTGCTCGAAGACCGCCTGAGCCGCCTCGTTGAACGCGGCGGGGCCGAGCGTCGTTATCCGTTCGTAGGAATCGCCCCAGAAGCACTGCGGATCAGAGGGAAACGAGACATTCCCGGCCGGGAGATAGCGCTGCGAGACGCTGTAACAGCAGGTCTTGGTCGTGAGGCAGGCGGCGTCGCCATCGGTCCACGAGAGGGAGGTGACATTCTCGGCGGCTACCGTGCCGTTGCGGTAGATGGTGAAAGCGGTATCGCCATCGGGCTCGCCGTTGCGCGAAAGGGTCAGAGTGATGTGTCCGCCGACCGACGAGATGGCGGTCACGAGCGGTTCTTTCGGCGCGAACAGCGTGCGGGGCTGGGTATCGGGTAACACCGTGGCGCCCGCTATGCTCTCGTGATATTCGCCCAGCGTTATTTCAATGAGATTGTCGGCGGCCAGTTCCGGTTCGGTGATGTCGTAGTCGGTCGCGACGCCGTTCAGAAATATCTCGCTGGCGGTGTAGTAGCCCTCGTTCGCGTCGCCGACCGGCGGCAGTATGAGTTCGACGGTGATCTTCTTCCCGCGGTAGGGGATATCGTAGAGCGTCATCCGGTCGCCGTTCACGAAGAAGTCGTTGCGGGCCGCCCGCGGAAGGAACGGGGAGAAACGGACGCCGTCAAAGGTCGCTTCGGACCCGAAAAGGGTGCGCGCCACCATCGAAAGGTAGCCGCCAACGGACCAGAGTTGCCGCCGCGAGTTGACCACCGGCCCCGAGTAGTCGCCGTCGGCGAAATAATTGGCGAGCGTCGTGAACTCGAAGTTCTCCATGTTCGAAAGGTTGAAGGCGGCGCCGCGTATGAGTGTCAGGATATCGCGCCACGCGACCTCGGGATCGCCGGCCCGCTTCGCCGTGTCGAGGAAGAGCGCGCTCACGAAGGGCCATATCGCCCGGTTGTGGTAGATCGGCGTCCATGGTTGCTGCGGCCATATCACCGGCGCGCCGGCAATGGTGTGGGGCCACCGGGCGACCTGTTCTGCGACGGTGTCGGTCCCGAATATCGAGGTGGGGCCATGGCGAAGCAGGGCGATGCTCAAAAGATCGTGGCGCGGAACCGTCGCATCGTTGAGTTCCGTCAGTTTCATCGCGCTCATGAGACCGGCGCCGTCCTCCGGGAGGAACGCGGCGACGATGGCATCCTTCAGGTCGTCGCGCCACCCGGCGTATCTGGCTTCTCCCACGGCATCTCCTTCGAACGAGGCGAGCGTTGCCGCTATGGCGAGCGCCTGATGGTGAAGGAGATTGGTCGAGAGCGACTTCGACATGCCGATGTGGACCGTGTCGCTCTTCGTCCACGCGGGATAGGTCTGCTCGCGCCAGTCGAGGAACGAGGTCTCGCCGCGGTAGAGCCCGTCACGGGGATCATAGGCGACCAGCCGGTCGGCCTCGATCGTATTCCTGATCGCCTCGTAGGCATCGGTCTGGAACGCGGCGCGGTCGGCGTGGCCCAGATATTTCAGCGTTTCGTAGGCGCCGAGCGCCCAGACGACGCGGTCGGTTGAGACAGGCCACGAGCCGCCGGAGCCGGTGTCCTGCACGATCTGCGTTCCGCCGCCGCCGAGGGTCGCCTTTTTGTCCGACAGTTTGAATCGCAGTGAGTTCATCGTCCGCACCGGATCGACGAGGGCGAGACCGAGGTAGGCGGCATAGGCGGTGTCGCGTGTCCAGACATAGGGCCACTTCTCGCCCGTCACGAAGCAGTCGCACGCCATCGGCTGGCCGCCGTTGAACGAGCCGTCCGATATCTCGGTGACGCTGTTCTGCCGCGCCTCCTGCATCGCGAGGGCGAAGAGGGCGTCGAAGACGAGATGGCCGCTCCGCAGGCGCATCTGCCCCGACTCCTCGACGATGGTCACCTTTTTGTCGGGCGGGTAGTTGTCGCGGAGCGTGTTATCGGTCGAAAGGATATAGGTGCGGTAGGGGGCTCCGGTGACGGTTACCCACGCGGTGATCCCATTCCAGGTGATCGAGGAGGTGTCTACGATCGTCTCCTCGTCGGGAATGGAGGCATCGGTATCCTCGGGGAGTTCGTCAGGGGAGGATTCCTCGTCGAGCATGTCGGTCCCGAGTTCGTCTCCGTCGCCCGGTGTTTCGTCGCTTTCCTCGGCGAGGTCATCAGAGAGATCGTTGTCGTTCTCTTCTCCTGTTTCATCATCGCCGGCCATGACGGGGTCGTCCGAAAGGTTCGGCGTGTCGCCGTCGGGTGCTGTGCGTTTGGCGCCGGCGCAGGCGATGACGAGCGTTAGGAGGCAGAAAAAGGGAAGAAAAAGTCGTGTCACGAGAACCTCCGATGAGGATAGGGGTTAGTCACGCGGTGTGTTGGCCGGCAAGACGCCGTGGTCGCGGAACTCGCGCGTCGTCATGAAGAGAGGCGTCTCGATCGGCAGGAAGAGCGGTACGAAGAAAGGATCGAGGTGCGCGGTGACCTCGTAGGAGAACTCGGTGAGGTAGGAGGCTACCGTCACCATGCCGTCATAGTTCACCTTGTCGGCGGTATCGGTCGTTTTGTGGTAGACATCCTCGAGGCCTGTCGTCACCATGACATCGGGGATGTTCTTGTCGCTGAAGGGAGCGTGGTCGGAACAGTCGTAGCCACATGAGTTGAAAGTTTCGCTCAGACCGTATTTGTCGGCGAGCGTCGAGAGCGTGGTGTTGGCCCATGTCGAACCGTACGAGTCGGTGAGCTCTATCGCATTGTTGCGCAGATAGCCGACCATGTCGAGATCGAGCATATAGACGGTCTGGTTCAATGGGTAGCGCGGGTTGGCGGTGTAGTACTTGGATCCGCAAAGGCCATCCTCCTCCGCATCGAAGGCGATGAAGACGACCGAACGGGCGAGATACGGCTGTATCCGCTTGAGCGCCGCCGCGATCTCGAGCATCATCGCAACGCCCGAGGCGTTGTCGTCGGCGCCGGGATAGTATCCGGTGCTTGCCGGTCCCAAATGGTCATAGTGAGCGCCGATGACGAGATACTCGTTCTTGTAGGTGGAATGACTGCCTTCGAGGAACCCGATGACATTGTTCCCCGTGACCCAATTGTAATTGCAATAATAATTACTGAAACTCTGGACCCATGAGCCGCTCGCGCCGCCGGCGGTGAGGCCTATCGCGGTCATCCGGTCTATGATGTGCGTTCGGGCGCTGGTGCTGCCGGAGGTGTTGTTGTTGCGGCCGTTACAGGTCGCGGAAGCGAGGTAGTAGACGGTGTCGCTCATGTCCTGTTCGCTGATCTGCGCGATGGTCTCGGCGAGGAAATCGTCCGTCACGCAGGCGCTGCCATCCCATTCGTAGTTGAAGGCGCAGGTGAACCGGCACTCGGTCGTGCTCGCGGTAGGATTGTATTCGGTGGTCGCATCGGCCGCCGGGGTCCATCCGGAGCCGTTCCAAGTCTGCAGGTAACTGGATACGGTGTTCCAGACGGTCCCGGTCGCCGGTTTTGCCGGGCAGGTATAGGTCTTGGTGCAATTTCCGACCGGTTCGTAGGCGGTGCAATCGCCGTTGCAGGGAGCGGTGCCGGTCGCTTGGGAATCGCCCAGCAATGTCGAACAGGCGGCGCCGGTCGTGTCGCAGGTCTCTATGCCGACGAGCACCACGCCGTCGCCACAGACATTGTTCGTGCAGTCGTTCTTGCAGGCGTCGGTATCGACCGCGTTCCCATCGTCACATTCTTCGGCGATCCCTGCCGAAAAACGCAGATCGTCTATGTACCACCGATCCCAGTTTGCCGCCACATACTGATCTTTGGTATAGCGGAAACGGATCGTGTGTGTTCCCGGCGTGACGCTCCAGCACTTTTGCGTCCATGTCTGTTGCAGGCCGCTCAAAGACTCTTTCTGAACGCCGTCTATCGCGACGGTGAAGAAGTCGTAGTCCGTTTCCGATGATCCGGCGCGCCAGTAACAGATGGTGCCGTCACTGATCCCCGTGAAGGTGATGGTGGCGTTCGCGTTGTTGCCTATGGCACTGGAACGGATCGCGTAGGTGCCGGAGTGCTTCTGGGTACTGGTGATCTCCCATCCGGGGCTTCCGTTGACGGCGTCAGCGGGCATCGTGCCACTTTCGAAGTCGTAGAGAAGCGCGGGGACGGGGCCTCCGGTCACTCCGTCGCCACAGATGTTGAAGGTACAGTCGTTCTTGCAACTGTCGGCGTTATTGGCGTTCCCGTCGTCGCATTGTTCTCCGGCATCGAGTGCGCCGTTCCCGCAATCGTTCGGTTTGGTGACACAGGCGATGCCACTCCAGACTTTTCCATCGGGGCAGGTAAAGCGGCAGGAGGTCGTGCTGGGTTCGGGGTCGTAGTCGGTCGTCGTGTCGGTTGCGGGGACCCATGCGGTACCATCCCATGTCTGAAGATAACCGGATACGCTGTTCCAGAGTGTCCCTTCCGGTTTGGTGGGACAGAGGTTCGTGCGGGTACAGTTGCCGATGGTTCGGTAGCCGCCACAGTCATCGGCACAGGGAGCGATCCCCGCCGCTTCGGGTATACCGAGCGCGAGAGCGCAGGTGAGTTCCTGGCCGCTTTCACACTGCTCGGGAGCGCACAGTATGCCGTCGCCGCAATAGTTTTCCGGTTTGGCAAGGCAGGTCGTGGTACAGGTCGAGCAGATCCCGTTGAATGCTCCGAGATCGCATTCTTCGTAAGCCTCGACTACGCCATTGCCGCATAACGACACGGTGAACCCAAGGAGATATTCTTCGGCCAAGTGGTTCCCGGCAAGGTCGCTCACGGTGGTGAGGACCCGAAGCGTGTAGGAGGCGCCGGGGGTCAAGAGATCGTGCGGCGTCAACCGCGTGGTGTTTTCTTCGGCGTCCCAGTCGATAAAAAGCGCCATTTCGCTCTCTCCGCTTTTGAGGACGAACGATCCCGCGAGACTCTCAGTGTCCAATGGTTCGGAAAAGGCGATTTCGATGACGATGTCGACAGGCACACCGGTTTCGTTCTGTTCCGGAGCAGTTTCGATGATGGTCGGCGGCGTTGTGTCCTCCGGCAATAGGTCGGTGTCGGGATGGGGTTCGTCGGTTACCGCTTCGTCGGCCGCCGCTTAGTCGGTCGCCGCTTCGTCGGTCGTCGCTTCGTCGGTCGCCGTTTCGTCGGTCGCCGTTTCGTCGGTCGCCGTTTCGTCGGCTACGATGTCGTCGGTTGTGACCTGTTCATCGCTGGAGCCAACAGCGTCGGCATCTTTGACGATAGAATGCACCGGGTTTTCGCAAGCGCCGATGAAAAACAGGATAAAAACGACGCATAGGCGCTTCATTGGTTTCTCCCTTAAAAAGATGACCAGACCGTCTCCCAATATGCTGTTGAGGAAAGATTACTCTAAAGCACTCCAAGTTGCAATAGAAAAAAAGGGCGGTATCATGCTCTTATGAGTCCGGAAGGTTGCTTGCCGAGGAGACCGTTGTTTCGCTTAGGCGCAGAGTTGCTCGTCGTCTATGTCCTGCCGGTTGCCTTCATCAAGGCAGTGTGGGGAGATGTTTTTTTCTTCCACTTTCGGGCCTTTATGGCGTTCTTCGTCTTCTGGGCGATCGGATCTGCGGTGTACGCGCGCTTGAGCGGGCTATCGTGTTCTGAGATGGGGATCCCCCCG
>CAYNMQ010000039.1:0-581 GCA_964398245.1 uncultured Spirochaetales bacterium
CACCGGCCGCAAGATAGCGACGCTGTCGCGCACCAATCCGAATTCCAACAAGAAAGCGCTCGACTTTCTTCTGGGGACCGGCCTCATCACCCGGGACCAGGTAGGCAACGCCTATCACTACCGCCTTAATGAGAATCATCTCCTTCATGACGCGCTTATCAACCTGTTCAAAGAAGAAGAGCGAACGATGGGGCGTATCATGAGGACGGCCTCCTCTTTCATCGAGGAGTATGCGCCCAAGACGCTTGCCGGTTTCGTATCCCATCTCCGGAGCGACATCGTGCTTACCGTCATCGCCCATTCGCTGTCGGTCCCCGAAATGCGCGAGTACATCTTCGAACGGACGGGATTCAAGGTCCAGATCAAGGTCATAGATACGATCAACCTGAGCGAAGCCGATGTCGCCGAATTCGTGGACAAGAACTACTTCTGGAACAACTACAAAACGATACTCAAGATGATACATTCGCGCGATATCGTCAAAGAGTTTTTCAACATATGAGCAAACAGAGGGACGCCATGAACAAGAAGAACATACGCATTTTGATCCTTGATGACGAGGAAAGCATCCTCTCTTCTTT
>CAYNMQ010000039.1:591-13080 GCA_964398245.1 uncultured Spirochaetales bacterium
GGTCATCGAGGCGCGCGGTTACCTGGTGGTGACCAAGTCGAAACCGGAAGATGCCGTGGAGTATGTGCGCAACAACATCGTCCATGTGGCGCTGATAGACATTCTCATGCCCGGCATGGACGGCATCACGGTGCTCAACATCATCAAAGAGATCAGCGGACTCACGCAGGTCATCATGATGAGCGCGTACAGCACGATAGACCGCATCGTCTCGTCGCTCGAGAGCGGCGCGAACGACTTTCTGCTCAAACCCTTCGAGAACATAGACGAGCTGATGGGGGTCGTGGAGCTCTCGGTCCAGAAACTCGAGCGTTGGAAGAAGGTGCTCACCGAATCGGGAGCGATTTGACCGTGACCCGCCATCCCTCGTCGCGCGCGCGACTTACGCTCGTTTCGCTGCACGATCTCAACCTCCCCGCCTCCTTCGCCCCTGATTTCGTGGCGGAGTTCGTCGCCGCTTTCGAGCGCGAGGGAGCGCAGGCGGGCGTCCACAGCATGCGTGTCGCGCTCCTTGCCCATGCGCTTGGCGAAGAACTCCAACTTCCGCATCAGACCCAGAAGGAGCTCTTCTTTGCCGCGATGCTCCATGACCTCGGCGGATTCATGGGGGAGAAGCAGATCGTCCGCAAACTGACCGAGGTGCCCGACATCTTCGGCCAGAAGAGCGATTTCGAGATATTCATGCACCCCGCCCGCGGTTACGCGATCCTTACGCGGTTCCCGACCTTCAGAAAGATCGCCGAAACGGTGTACACCCACCACGAGCACTACGACGGTTCCGGCTTCCCTCAGGGACTGCGCGGCGACGACATCCCGCTTCTCGCGCGGATCATCCGCATCGCCGACACGACCGACACCATCCTGCGGCTCCACGACATCCGCGACACCATCGAGCTGGACAGTTTCCTCAGCATCGTCGCGGGAGAGGAGTTCGATCCGTCGCTTTACGAGCGGTTCATTTCGACGGTCGAGAAGAACGGTCTCCTTCCGATCGTCCTTGACGAGCGCGCCGCGCGCGACCGCTTCAAGCAGCTGCGCTCGCTCATGAGGGATCAATACTATTTCGCGGCCTCCGACTCGCTCAACCGCTTCTTCGAGACGGTGGCGGCGCTCGTGGACAACATCACCACGCTCGATAAGCAGCATTCCCTGCGCGTCGCCGAGTTCTCCGAACAGATAGCCATCGCGCTCTCGCTCGATCAGAACCAGATCCTGCAGGTGCGCTGGGCGGCGCTGCTCCACGATATCGGCAAGGTGACGGCCGACCGGCGCATCTATGTGAAAAGCGACAAGCTGACCGACATCGAGTGGCGCGCGATACGCGATCATCCCGAGCGAGGGTACGAGGTGCTCAACGCCGTGTCGGGGATGCAGGAGATCGCGTTCTATGTCCTGCACCACCACGAGAACTATGATGGTTCGGGCTATCCGGAAGGACTGTCGGGCGAGAAGATACCGCTTCCTTCGCGTATCCTTCGGGTCGCCGACGCCTTCGAGGCGATGACCTCCGAGCGGATCTATCACCACAAGCGCGACTGGCAGATGGCTCTTCGGGAACTGCGCGAGAACGCCGGCAAGCAGTTCGATCCGCGCCTCGTTGACCTCACGGTGACCGCCTACCAGATACGATGACGGCGATGATTGACAAAACCGGGGCGCCTCCTAGAATGGCCGCGAGAAGATGGTGAGGATATGCAGATAACGAAGGCGCAAAGGCGACGGGTCGCTCTCTTTTTCATCGCCGGTCTGGCGCTGTTCCTCGTTTCGGTCGGCGTGGTGGTGGGGGACAAACTCCTTGCCCGCGAGGATTGTTACTACGCGAACTTCCGCAATGTCTCGGTAGCCGGTCTTTCGGAGGGTTCGAGCGTCAAGTTCCAGGGGATGAACATCGGAAGCGTCCACCGCATCTCGATAGACGAGATGGACAGTTCCATCATTCGTATAGACTTCTGCCTCAAACCGGGAACGCCGATGAAGGAGGGCACCACCGCCCAGCTCGGCAACATCGGCATCACCGGGCTCAAGTTCGTCGAGCTCAAGGGAGGCGGGAAATTCAAGGAAATTCCGAGAGGAGGCGAAGTTCCCACTATCGAATCGCAGTGGGACCAGATCACCGGAAAAGCGGAGGTCATCGCCGAGAAGCTCGAGATCATCCTCAACAATGTCAACAATGTCGTCCGCGAGGTGGACCCTAAGACGGTCAAGCAGATCGCGGACAACATCGCGGCGATCACCGCGTCGCTCAATACGATCCTCGCCCAGAACAAAGACCCGTTCCGGACGGTGACCGGCGAGGCGGCGGTCTTTCTCAAGAAACTCAACGAGAGCATGGGGCAGATAGACGGCATCGTGAACGACATCCGCGCCATGACGGCGAAGGAAGGAGACATCACCGAGACACTGACGACCTTCTCCGATTCGGCGCGCGAGGTCAAGACGGCGGTGCGGGACGCCGACATCAAGGCGACGATGGAGCGGACGGCGAAGCTGCTCGACACGCTCCAAAAGACCGCCGAGACGATAAATCTCACCCTCCTCCGCAGTCAGGAGGATATCACGAAGGCGCTCGACAACCTTGCCGAGAGCATGCACAACTTCAACGAGTTCACCCGGATCATCATGGAGAATCCGGGCGCGATACTGCAGGGGAGCGGTTCATCGGGAGAGCCCAAATGACCATCAAGACGACAATGTTCTTCTGCGCGGCGCTGATGTCACTGTTGCTGGGCGGATGCTTCGGGTCCTCGGGGACGAAGCACTACTATCGTCTCTACTATCGCCCGCAACCCTCCCGCGTCGAGCAGATAACGGCGACGGCTCGCGTCAAGACCTTCGAGATAGACAAGGTCTACCGCCGGTACAACCTCGTCTATCGCACCTCTCCGTATGAGATATTCTACCACACGAACCACTACTGGGCCTCGCGTCCCGAGGACATGATCACCGATCTCGTCTACAACCATCTCAAGGAAGCGAAGATATTCTCCGATCTCATCATCAAACTCGACAAGACGCCCGATTACGAGATAGGAGGAGAGATCCTTGAGATAGATCGGTTCGACAGCGGCGATCGCTGGTATGCCCATCTCGTCATGTCGTTCACGCTCAAGGACTTCAAGACGGGGAGCATCCTTGTCTCCCACCGGACCGATGCGCGCCGGGAGGTCTTTTCTCCCGAACCGGTGCAGACCGTCCGCGCGATAGGGGAGATGCTCGAGAAGGAAATAGATGTGTTCATGCAGAAGATCGCCGCTACTCTCGTGCGGCAGTAACGCTCTGCGCCGGACACTGTTCCTTGTTCTGCTCATCGGGGCGGGGCAGGCGGGGCACGCCCTCACGCTCGACGCCCAACAGGCGAGCGATCCGGTCATCAGAGAGCAGCTGACCCGCGATCCGACGCTGGTGCCGATGGAAAAGGGCGCGCTCTTCGTCCCGTGGCTCGTTGACAGCCAGCGCGAGCCGACATACGCGGTGTTCCGCGGGGAGGAATTCCTCACCGACGCCGAACCGGGCAGACGACTTCTCCTCGATCCCGGTTCCTATGTCGTCTACATAGGATCGGGGCCGCTCGATACCCGCATGGTGTTCTATGTGACGGTAAAACCGGAGCGGACCACCGTCCTCGTGCCGACATGGAGCGCGCTCGTTGTTCGCGTCATAGACTCCTTCGACAATCCGCTCCGCGAGGGCTACCAGATAACCGAGGAGGAGACGAAACTCTACATCGGGGCGGGCGTGGGGGTCGACGAGTCGCGCGGCGAAAAGCCGCTCATCTGGATCCTGCGTCCGGGCCTCTACCGCGTCGCGAAACGCGGTGAGGCTCCCGATTCCTATCGGAACTTCATCACCGTTCGGCTCGTCGAACGGCGTGCGGCGACCGTTCTGCTCATCTTCGACGAGAAGACCCGCCAGCTTCTCGGCGGCGGCGAGACGAGTGAGCGGGAGCGGATGACCGCGCGGGGGAACTGGGATCTGAAGCTGCTTCTTTCCGGGAACCTTTCGTTCACCAACTGCGGCTACTTAGTCGACAAGTAGAAGACGCATGGCCTCGAGATGGGATGCGCGCTCAACTTCGGGGCCCTGTATGACGATAACGAATGGCTGTTCAACACCCGTCTCGATCTCTTCGAGGACTTCATGCTCCGGGACGAGGAGCGGATCCGCAACACCCGCGATCAGGTGAAGTTCGACACCTCGCTCATCTATCGGTTCGCCCGCTGGGTCGGGCCCTATGTCGCCGGGCGGCTTACCACCCGGTTCTTCTTCGATTATCGGGACTACTCCGGCACGGGGGACACCTATGTGATGGTCGAGCGGGACGGCAGCCGCTGGCACCCCGATCCGACAGACATCCTCATCGCGAAGACCGGTTCTCCCACCGTGGCGCAGGAGGGGATCGGCATGAACTTCGAGTATCGCCACGGGAACCTCTTCTTCATCACGGCGCGATCCGGATACGGCGCCAAGCAGGATATCGCGCCGTTCTATTACGATGAGTCGCGCGACGACCCCGACACGCCGGAGCGGGAGATCAGGCGGATCGATGTCTTCACCTATTCCCACGGACCCGAATTCTCGGTCTATTTCTCGCTCATGCCGGTCTCGTTCCTCGAACTGCGCGAGGATTTCCTTTCGCTGGTGCCGGTGCAGGCGCCGGACGAGGCCTCGTTCACGAGCGAGACGACGGTGTCGCTGTGGATCTCGTCGTTCGCGACGATCCAGTATTACTTCAAGGCGGAACGGCAACCGTTCATCTCCCGGGAGGTAAAAGGATACCATACGGTGACCGTGCAGCTCTTCTATCGGGTGTTCTGATGCGGCGGCTCAAACGGGTGTTCATCTTCCTTACCTTCGCCGTTCCGCTGGGGATCTCGCCGTTCCTTCTCGGAGGCGCTTACACGGCGGTCTTCTTCAACCGCGTTCTCATAGGGTTGGTGGCGGCATTGTTCCTCTGCTGGATGGGGTGGGTCCTCCTTGCCGGCAAGCGGCTGTTCGTGCCGGTTCTATGGATCCCGCTCCTCGTTCTGTTCGGATGGTCGCTTCTCCAGACGATCCCGCTTCCCTTGCCGCTTCTCGGCTTCCTTTCGCCCCGCGCCGCCTACTTCTACGCGGCGAGCGGTCTTACGGGGTGGCGCCCGCTTTCGCTCTCTCTGCCCGACACTTTCTATTCTCTCATGCGTCTGGGGACGCTTCTTCTGTTCACGCTCATGCTCCAGCGGACCATCGAAGGGGAGAGGCGCCCGTGGCGCTCGCTCGTCACCGACACCATCGTCGCGACGGCGGTTACGGTGTTCGCTCTCGGCGTCTTTTTGAAGCTGACCGGCGTGACGACATGGCTGGGGGCGATGCTCCGGGGGCCGCTTCTCTTCCATCCGACGATCATCAACATGAACCATGCGGCCGCCTTCTTCGGCGTCGCCGCGCTCCTTGCGCTCGCGCGGGCCGCTGACGCCGATCTTGCGCGGGGTCGGGTGTTCTACGGCGCGCTGTTCTTCGTCCTTCTCCTCGGCGTCATCATGACCCTCTCGCGCGCCGGGATCCTTGCGTTGGCTCTGGCGCTCTGCCTTTTCTTTATTCTGCGGCGTCTCACCGAAAGGGAAGGCTCGGGAAGCGTTCTCTCCCTGTTCGCCGTTCTGGCGGTGCTCACCGCTTTTTATGTCGGCTACCGCTTCATCGTCGCCGAATTCGACATGGGGCGTCCCGACTACTTCGATAAATTCGCGGTGTTGGGAACGACAAAGGGGTATCTTGCCGATTTCTGGCTCACCGGCTCGGGTCTCGGCGGTTTCATGCATGTCTATCCTTTCTATCAGGGCGACCCGGGACTCTTCTTCACGCAACTGGAGAACGAACCGGTTCAGCTGGTGCTGGAGATGGGAGTATTCGTGGCGCTTGCGGTGTCTGCGCTCCTCGTGTGGTTCTTCGTGAAGTATAATCGCGGGGAACATTGCCGGTGCGGAGCGGCGGCGGTATTCCTGTTTCTGATCATGCATAACACCCTTGATTTCAATCTGCATACCCTTGCGGTCCTCTTCCCCGCGGCGGCGGTCTATCTTATGGCGAGCGGTTCGTTCGAGGTGGCCGGTCGGCGCCGGATAGGCGTCACAGTGTTCGGCGCGGTGCTTGCAGGAGCGACGCTCTGGGGCGCCTTCGCGGGGGGCGATCTCGATTTCTACGCGGTGAAGGATGCCGCCTCGTACGAGCGATTGGTCGAACGCTATCCGTCGGACTTCAAGGTGCCGCTCCGCGAGGCGGTGACGCGTTACAATCAGGGCGGCCGGGAGAATTTCCTCGCGGCGTTGCCGTACCTTTCCGAGGCGACGGCAAAGGCGCCCGATTACTTCTATCTTTATTTTCTCAATGGTTCCGCCCTCTTCCGGCTCGGCTCGGTGGAGGAGGGGATATCGCTGTTCGCCGAGAGCGTCAGGCGCGCTCCCGTGCGCCGGCTCGGCGCTCTTCTCAAAGATGTGTATGAACGGCTCCGGTCGCGCGGATTGGAACGGCGGATGAGGGAGCTGATCCCCTTCGAACGCGCCGAGGCGCGGGATGAGATCGCCCGTTTCATCGCTTCGCTGGGCGCTTCGCCGGAACTGGTGGAACACCTTCTCGAAGGAAAGGAGGCGATCTTCTTCGAGACGGCGGGCGAGGCCTACCTCGCGAGGCGCAAATACGATCTTCTCGAGGCGCTCATCGAACGAGTCGCTCCGCGGGAGAAGGACCTCGCCGACACGGCGCGCGGGCGTCTCTTCATCTTCCGGGGACACCTTCTGCTCAGCCGCGGCGACACCGCCGCCGCGCTCGGTCTGTTCGAGCGGGGAAGCGAACTCACCGGCTCTTTCAACGATCTCTTCTTCCTCGCGGGGCTCTACATCAAGTATGCGCCGGCGAAGTGCGCGGCGATGGACGGGCGTCTTCGTGAAAAGGCGTTCGTGCGGAAAGAGGACCTCGCGCGCTATCACCGCTGGAAGAGCGACTGGCTTTGGAGCCGCGGCGAGGTGCGCGCCTCGCTCACCTACCTTCAGAAGGGGGCCGACATCGGCGGCTACCCGCAGTGGCGCATCGAGGCGGCGCGCCGCCTCGCCTCGCAAGGGCTCTATGAGGAGGCGGTCGCCGAGCTCACCGCGCTCAAGCTCTCCCGCAGGAAATTCGACGAGGCGACGGTTGACCGCCTTATCGCCGAATACCGGGAACGCCTCGAGAAGAAACAGAACGATCTCATGAAGGAGACGCTGCTTAAGGAAAAGGCGCCGCTCCTTCCGGAAAAATAAAAATGTTGACAACTTTTCTCCCTCCTGCTAATAATGAACATTGAAGGTTGGGTGCTTAGCTCAGCTGGTAGAGCATCGGTTTTACACGCCGGTGGTCATAGGTTCGAGTCCTGTAGCACCCACCATTTCGTTCCTTGAGAGGCGCGGTCGTAGTTAAGTTGGTTATAACGCCGGCCTGTCACGTCGGAGGCCGCCGGTTCAAGTCCGGTCGACCGCGCCATTTTTTATCTTCCGCACGATCCAAAAGTTGACTTGAGCGCGTTGCGCCGTTATGTTTCTGGCGGTCGCAGGGAGAGGACATGAAACTGGTTTCCTCCTGTATAACCGATATCGGCAAGCGCCGCCCGAACAACGAGGATTGGATACTCGACTGGCCTGAAAAGGGGCTCTACATCGTGGCTGACGGCATGGGCGGGGAGCGGCATGGCGAGATCGCCGCGCAGGTGGCGGTCGACACCGTGGAACGCCATATCGTCGAGCATTATGCGCTGATCCAGACCTATCGCCTTACCGGAAGCGCCGAGGCGCGCGCCAAGGTGCATGATCTTCTTGCGTCCGTCGCCGCCGCCGCTAACACGGCGGTGCGCCGCGCGGCCGAGGAGCGGGATGCGGTCGGCCGGATGGGCACCACCATCACGGCGCTTCTTGTCGCCGATACCCAAGGGTTCGTCCTTCATGTCGGCGATTCCCGGCTCTATCTCGTGCGCAATGCGACGATGAGTCAGGTGACCGCCGATCACACGATGGGGGCGGACTACGAGCGCAAGTACGGCAAGAAGGCGACGGACATTGACGAACAGGTCGCCGCTACCCTTACCAGAGCGCTCGGCATGGAGCGTGAAGTGAACGCCGACATCCTCGAGATCGAGGTGCGGCCGCACGACCGGTTCATTCTTTGCACCGACGGCGTCCACCGCTATCTCTCCGAGGCGATGCGGACCTCGCTGGTCCACGCGCTGGCGGTCCCGGGCGTCACGCCGCTCGAAGAGAAACAATTCCTCGACAATGCCGTTCGTCTCGTTGTTGACGAGGTGTACCGCGCCGGCGCCGAGGATAACCTCTCGGCGATCGTAGTGGCGGTCCGCGAGGCCGATCCCGAATCGGAAACGGAGGAGCACCTGCGGGATGTCGCGGGCGTGGCGCGCGGATTCCCGTTGTTCTCGGCATTCGACGATCGGCTCATCGAGCGGCTTGTCCACGCGTCGGAGGTGCGCTCGCATGACCGTTACGAGATACTTTCGTTCCCGCTTCGTCCCGAGGGGGAGATCCTCGTCCTGATAGAGGGGCAGTTGTCGGTGCTTCGCAAGTCGAAACAGATAGATGTCATCGGCCCGGGGGGCATCATCGGTGAGGTGGCCTTCTTCTCCGAGAAACCGGTCAACTACACCTTGTTCGTGGATAAGCCTTCGACATTCCTTGTTATTCGGCGCTCCGCCGTCGAGATGCTCATCGCCGATGCTCCGCAGGCGATGGCGCGGTTCCTTTGGGAGGTATGCCGCGTGATGGCGGGACACATACTTACCTCGGTATCCCACATCGAAAAGATCGAAAGAACATGATGCTTCTCGGAACGGTCCTGTGGGGCGCCCTTGTCCTTGATCTTCCACGCCGCGCCGCGGCGGACGATATGCCGTTCAGAGAACGGTTCGGCGCCTATGACGGACTTTCCGCCGGCGAGATGAGCGAACAGTGCCTCGGCGGCGACTCGTTCGCCTGTCTCCTGAACGCGGCATCGCGTATCCTCGACGAGACGCTTCAGCCTGAGGATATCTACGGCGAGCTGGCGATGACCCGCGCGGAGGACCCCGAGTTCACTCCGCGCATCCTCGTGAGCGACTCGGCGCGGGCGCTTCGGAACGCGGCGGTCTATCTGTTCCTTTCGAAGTGGTGGCGTCGGCTCGATCCGGGCATGATACGCGACCTCATGAACAGCGTCGAAAGCCCCTATGCCGAAACAGCTTACCCGTGGTATCTGCGCCGCCTCGCCGATCTGGGGAGAATGGCGGAATTCGTATCCGAGTACCGTCCCACCGGCGACGAGGGGCTCATGCGTCTTTATTTCAAAGAGGCTCTCAAGAAGGGGCCCGAAGCCGCCTTCGACGCGCTCAAGAGTTTCGGGGCGGCCCGTTTCTCCGACGAGTTCGACGAAGAGATAGAGGCATCGTTCTCGTCGGCGTGGGGCGCAAAGAAGAAAGAGCGTCGGGATTACCTGCTTTGGCGCATGTACGCCCACTATCGGGCGTTCCGGTACGACCGCAGTCAGCGTGTCGGCAAGGCGTTCCCGCCGACCGCTGCGGCGCGCGACATCACCGACTGGCGGGCGGGGCTGCTCCGGGCGATGGCGCATACCCGCATGAGGACCCACGAGGACGCGGTGACCATCTACGGAAACTTGGCGAAGTACCTTGATCGTCTCGAGTTATCGGAGGACGACCTCTACAACTTCTATCGGTGGAGCGGCTACTCATACGCGGCGTTGGGGCGCAACGACGAGGCGATCGCGGCGTATCTGGCGGGGGCGGAGCGGCTCGCCGTTTCCGAGAAGGCGGATCAGTTCATCTACTATGCCGCCGACATGGAGCGGCTCACCGAGAACTGGCAGCGCGCCGAGGAGCTGTATCTGCGCATCATCGCCGAGTATCCGACGAGCTCCCATCGCCCGCTGAGCACCTTCCTCGTTTTCTGGATCCGTTATATGCAGAAGCGCTATGACGAGGCGGTCGCCGTTCTTCAGGAGATAACCCAGAGCAATCTGAGGAACAGCTACGATGGCGTCAGAGCACGCTACTGGCAGGCGCGGGTGGATGAAAAACAGGGGCGCGCCGAGGCGGCGGTCGCCGCCTATGCGGAGATCGTCGAAGACCAGCCTTTTTCCTATTACGGAATGCTTGCGGCGTCGCGATTGCGGCTCAAGAATCTCGGCGTCGCCGTGCCGATACGGTCGGCGGCCGATCTCGGCGTTCCTTCTCCGGCCGATCTATTGCCGCAGATCCAATGGGCGCTCGCCCTTTACCTTATCGGGGAGCCGGCGCGCGCAACGGCGTTCCTTTGGCTGACGAGAGATATGATAACGGGGGCAGGAACGCCCCAGGACCGCTATGTCGCGGCGCTCTTGGCCCAAGAGGCGGGGAGCTACGATGTCGCCTTCGTGTTCATTCGGTCGCTTCCGGCGGTCGCCGAATTCACCGGCCCGCTGATGCGCTTGCAGTATCCTCTGGCGTATGAAGAGGAAGTGATCACCCATGCGTCGCTCTATGGTGTCTCGCCGCTGTTCGCCTATGCCATCATGCGGCAGGAGAGCCTCTTCAATCCACAGGCGGTCTCGGTTTCCAATGCCGTCGGGCTGCTGCAACTGCTTCCGGGGACGGCCCAACTGCTCGCCGACCAGGAAGGATATGGCGGCAAGGTGACGACCGACCGCCTCAAGCGTCCCTTTACGAACACCCGTTTCGGCATCAGGTTCTTGGGGAATCTTTTGAGGAAATACAACGGCAACTTCGCGTTCGCGGCGGCCGCCTACAACGCCGGTTCCGGGAAAGTCGACCGCTGGATCAAACGGATGCAGGGGCTCGACCTCGACGAGTTCGTGGAGAACATCCCCATCTTCCAGACGCGCGACTATGTGAAGAAGGTGCTCGCCAATCAGGCGGCCTACCGCTTCCTCTACGAAGGGGTTCTCGACGACCGGTTCGTGTTCGAAATGCCTTCGGGATCATCATCAAGTCAAGGCGCTCAAGGAAACTTTTGACTCTTTGCGCTCTCTCGGTAGTATCGCCTTCGTCGAAGGTCCACGATGAGGGAGAGCATGATGGTCGATGTGCGACGGATCCCGGACATTCACTTCTTCTGCGCCGGCGCGAGCGAAGGGCATACCGAACTTACCTCGTTCGATGGCGCGCTGCTCAAGGCGGGGATAGGGAACACCAATCTCATCAAGATGAGTTCGATACTGCCTCCGTTCTCGGAGGAGGTCGATGCCATTGCGATACCGCCCGGCAGTTTTCTGCCGCTTGCCTACGCGGCGCTCACCTCGGAGGAACCGGGAGAGACGATATCGGCGGCGGTCGCGATAGCGATCCCCGACGACCGTTCGGTCAACGGCGTCATCATGGAGCACTCCAACCACGCGCCGCTCGAGTTCGTGGAGAAAAAGGTGCGCGAGATGGCCGAGGAGGCGATGGCGATGCGCGGCATCACCAAGTACACGGTGAAGAGCCGCGGCGTCGAGGCGAAGGTCAAGCATGTCGCGACGGCGTTCGCCGCAGTGTGCCTCTGGTACCGCGACCTCTTAGGTCATCCCAAGAAATAGGGGTCGGTTTCTTTCTTTGTCACCCTGTCGGTTTTTCTTTCTCTGCGAGTCCCCGGGAGCCGTCCATGCGGATGAGGAACGGATGGTCGGCCCGGCAGAGGTGGGCGAAGGTGCTGGTCGCCACGCGGGGAAGCGCCTCCAGATAGCGCAGGTCGAGGAAATGGGCGGAGTCGGCTGGGTCGATGGTGAAGTAGCCGATGTTCAGCGAGGTGATGTTGTGGAAGAAATGAGAGCCGAGCGAAGGCTCTATCACGAAGTCGGGAAGCCCGACCTCCACGATGGCGCGGGCATGCGATATCGCGTTCCAGTCAACGGGAACGCCGAGAAAGCGGTCGGATGAGCCCCAGCGCCCCGGTCCTATCAGAAGATAACGCCGATTCTCAGATTTGAGCATCTTGTTGAAGGCCGCTATCTCGGCGGCCATCGCTTCGGTCTTGGTCCGGTCGAATCGTTCGGGGCTGAGATAGATGATATCGCGGATATCTTCGATCGCGCCGTTGCCCATCGCCCGCGTGGTGGAGAGGAGGATCGTTTCGGGAGGGATGGCGTCGAGGTCTATCTGGTGTTCGCGGGCGTTGTGGACGAGCGGTTTGATCTGGAGGAGCGAGAGCGTCGGAACGCCGGCGTCCTCCTCGGCGAGGTCGAGCGCGAACTCCATTTCGACCGGCGTCGAGAAGGCATGGCTCATGATGGAAAGTACGGTGCGGAGCGCCTCGGCGAGCGGTGGGCGGTTGTATTCGAGGATAGCAGCGAAGTCGACGATGCGCGGACCGGGGAACGAGCGACCCGGACGCTTCGTCTGGTGTGCCGGGTCGAAGGTCGAGAAGCAGGCGTCGAGCGATTCTTCGCCTTCGGTTTCGCTGACTTCGAGGCGGACGAGGGTCGCTTTCTCGCCGTCGAGAAGGGAGCTTT
>CAYNMQ010000040.1:0-9762 GCA_964398245.1 uncultured Spirochaetales bacterium
GAGGAGTTCGAAGGCGAGCGAGAGGAGCACATACTTCTCGAGATCCGGTTCCCGGAAGGTGAGCGGCTTATCGTAGGTATAACGGAGGTGCGGGAACTTGTCGGTAAGCGGCAGAAGTTCAGGGTAGGCGAGTGCCGCGGCGATCGGGATGACCATGTCGCTCGCGGCGACCTGAGAGACCCATGAGCCGTCAGCCAGTTCGACCGCCGCGTGAACGCCGACCTCGGGATGGACGAGCACGCCGAGTTGTTCCGGCTTGAGAGGAAAGAGCCAGTGGGCTTCGATGAGCTCGAGTCCCTTGTTGACCATCGTCGCCGAGTCCACGGTGACCTTCTGGCCCATGGACCAGACCGGGTGATTGAGCGCCGCCGCCGCGTCGGCCTTGAGCATCTCGTCGCGGGAAAGGTCGCGAAGGGCGCCGCCCGACGCGGTGAGACAGACGCGTCTGATATGGGAGGGGACGACGCCGGCCAGTATCTGCATAACGGCGGCGTGTTCCGAATCGACGGGAATGAGGTGGCGACGATCGCGGGTGACAGCGGTGCCGAGGAAATAGCCGGCGATGACGAGCGATTCCTTGTTGGCGAGCGCCACCGGGATGCCGCGGCGGATCGCCTCGAGCGTTATCTTCCACCCCGCCTTGCCGCCGAGCGCCATGAGGACGAGATCGGGGCGGAGGTCGAGGAGGGCCATGACGCCTTCGTCTCCTGCAAGGCGTCGCACCGTATCGGGACCACGCACATCGCCGGCGAGCGCCGTGTCGGCAAGCGCCACCGCCTTAAGCGACGGGAATTGCGGGATGATCTCGTTGAGCCGCCCCACATTGCGTCCCGCCGAGGCGCCGATGAGGCGGAAGCGGTCGGGAAAGGCGCGCAGTATCTTGGCCGCGCTCGAGCCTATCGAGCCGGTGATGCCGTAGACGACGAGCGATCTAGGAGACATGGTATGCCATGAATTTGAGCGCAAGATACACGATCGTCACGCTGAAAAAGACCGAATCGCGGCGATCAAGTATCCCGCCATGGCCGGGAAAGAGCCTCCCCGAGTCCTTGACGCCGGCGCCGCGTTTGAAGAGCGACTCGACCAGATCGCCTATCTGTCCCGCCGTCGAGGCAAGTGCCGAAGTAATGAGGCAGAACACGAGGTAGTTCCCGTCGAATACCGCATAGGAGAAAACGGCACCGGCACCGATCGAGGCGACGAGGCCGGCGACCGCTCCCTCCCATGTCTTCTTCGGACTTATCTGCGGGGCAAGAAGGTGCTTGCCGAACGCGCGTCCGGCGAAGTAGGCGGCGCTGTCGCAGACCCACGGGAGAACGAGGGCAAAAAGGAACCATTTCTTTCCCTCGACCGGCGCCGGGTGGTCACGGAGCGCCGCGAAGAGGGAAAAAGGGATGACCAGATAGAGAAAACCGGCGAGATGATACGAGAGGCGGTCGCTCTTGACGGCGACCTCTTCTTTGCCCCAGAGAGCGCAGAGGGCAATGACGAGCAGTGACCCTGCGAGGTGGAAGGGGTAAAGATCGGAGCGTTCCTGATAGGCGTAGATGGTGAGCATGAGCGCGGCGGCGGCGGGGAGCGACACGATCGGCGTCCGGACGCCGAACATCGTGAGGAATTCGGCGTAGGCGACGAACGCGAGGATCATCGTCGTCGCGAGAAAGATCGGTGGCGTGGCAAAGAAGACGAGCAGAATGGTCGCCGGTATCGCGACCGCCGCGGTAAGGTAACGGGCGTATGACACGGGAACCTCCCTTGCAGTCCGCGGACACTCTAACGCGACATCGCCAAAAGGCGAGTTTTTCACCAACGAATTCTTGATTTCCCCTGTGTGTTCGGCGAGAGTTATGATGTGTCGTGAGCTGGGATACGCGTGATGTTCTTTGCTCTTCTCCTTTATGGCGCGCTTTCGGAATACGACCTTCTCGAGAAGGCGTCGCGGGCAGGTTTCTTCTATCGGCAGGTGGCGATCGAGGAGGTTGCCGCATGTCCGCGCGACGGATTTTGCCTGCCGGTGGACGGGGTGACCTACCATTTCCGGCGGCTCGAACGCTCCGAAGTCCGTTTCGCGACCGTTTCGGGCGGGTATTCAGTAACGGTGGCGCCGGATCCTGCTTTTTCGGCCTATCGGCTGTTCGTCCGTGACACCGGGACGGTCCGTCGCATCGAGATGACGACGCGGACGGCCACGGTACGCGATCCGGGAACGATCATCTCTCTTCAGCTTGTCGCCGTCGGAGCGGCCGGTCCGGTGGTCGTATGGCAGAAAGATGTCCGTTCCGCGCCGTTTCCCGAGTGGAAGGGGGATCTCATCTCTTCAATGAATGCCCTGCGGAAGAAGGCGGGGGCGCCGCCGCTTTCCCCCGACGAGTCACTGCGGCCAGCGGCGCGGAAGGCGCTGGAACGCGTCCGGGGGGGCGTTGCGGTCCATTACGACGGGCGTGAGGGAAGCATCGCGCACGGCGGACTGCGTGCCAGTTCGCTCGGCGAGAATCTCTTCATCGCCGCCACCATCGAGCGGGCGTGGCATATGATGGTTTCTTCTCCAACGCACCTCTTCAACATCCTCGACCCCTCGTTCCGGCGATGTTGGGTGGAACAGAACGCTTCCTCTGAGGATGGCATGGTGCGCGGCGCGCTGCTTTTTGCAGGTCCTCGACAATGAGGTCGCCGGCACATAATGGAGAAGACAAAATTTGCTATAAGAAGGCGCCTGCTTTATACTGATGACGAAGGGCTTTTCCGAAGGAGGGTGACATGGGTGACGCGGGAGGGCGCGACGACAAGTGGTCCCACCTTGTGCGTCGTTATGAGCGGGTGCGGCTCAAACTCTACAAAAAACCGAAACCGGGACGGACAGGGGCCTCGCCGCAAGAAGACCCTGTCTCGCAGCTTGGCGATACGCGCGGGGGGGGAGGAGACGCGGGTCATTCCGCCGCGAAAGCGGCCGCCTTCGGAGGCAAGGGGACGACCATGGCGCTCGCCGGCGCGGCTGCCGTGCTCGTCGCCGTGCTCATCTATGTGTTCTACACGCCCTCTCCGCCGCCACTCGGGAGCGCGATCGACGCCGCGGCCTTGGTGCCGCTCTGTCAACAGGGGAACGGAACGGCGTGCGCGATGACGGCGCTTCTCCGCTGGGAGGGGAAAGAGCGTCCCGATGCCAAGGAGGGCGGTGAGCCCGACAAGAATGCCGCCTTCGCGTATGCGCGGGTCGCCTGTAAAAAAGATTCTCCGTTCGGCTGCTTCCTTGTCTGGTATCTGTGGGCGACGAAGGCGACGCTCATCGTCAGGCCGCCGGAGGCGGAAGAGGCGCTCCGTAAGGGGTGCGAAGAAGAGAGCCCCTTCTGCTGTCACCTCGTTGCGCGCTTCGCGAGACGGACGGAAGTCTCCGATGAAGAGCGGCGGGATGCCTTCGAATCGTTCCGTTCCGGAAAGGAAAAGCGCTATGCCGCGCGCGAGGAGGAACAACGCCTCTTCGAGCGGTTCGCAGGGTCGTTGTAGGGGGATGGTCATGGATATGGCGTTCACCATTCAAAAGAAAGACTGCGATCATTTCGGGCTTATACGCTACCGACGCTACCTCGACTGGATCCACGAGACCCGCTCCGCCCTCATGGCCGAGTTGGGCGCGTCAGATGATCTCCTTGCAAGCAAGGGGATAGACATGGTGACGGTCAATCTTCACCTGCGCAACCTCGAGGCGTGCCGTGAAGGCGACTCGGTCGAGGTGATACCGTGCCTCGACAAGGTGATGTCGCATGCGCTCTATTTCACCTTCACCGGGCGCAACGCCGAAACGCGGTCGGTGGTGTTCATCGCCCAGAGCGAGATGTACCCCATTTCGCGCGAGGGGAATCTCGTGCACCTGCCGCCCGAGATCGTGGATGCGCTGATGACCCGTGTCGGCTCCTAGTCACGCCGAACAGACGCGATTGCGTCCTTCGTTCTTGGCGCGATAGAGCGCCGTGTCGGCCGCCTTGATGAGCGCATCGCATGTTTTGGGATCGACGGTATCGAGCGAGGCGGCGCCGACGCTTGTCGTGACTTTTAGGTGCGCCTCGCCGTAGTCGACCTTAGCGTCTGCGATCCTGACGCGGATCCGTTCGGCGACGGAGAGGGCGTCCGAAAGGCAGGCCTCGCCGAGGAGAACGGCTATCTCTTCGCCTCCGTATCGGCCGACGACATCATGTGATCGTACCGTTTCTTGGCAGATCGTGGCGACGGCTCGAAGAACCATATCGCCGGCTTGATGCCCGTAGGTATCGTTTACGGTCTTAAAATGATCGATGTCGAGCATGAGGAGAGAAAGCGGGCGTCGGTGACGAACGGCGCGATCGATTTCGCCTTCAAAGTGGTCCATGAATGCGCGCCGATTGAAAAGCCCGGTAAGCGAATCGTAGACCGCCATCTCCTCGAGGCGTTGCATGAGCAGTTCGCGTTCGGTTATGTCGGAAAGCATGAGGATGCCGCCGATCTCGGTGCCAAAACGGTTTCTTATCTTGTCGAACCGGGCGAACAGGTAACGGGTGCCCCGGTCGTTGGGAAGTTCGAATTCAATGCCCGGCAAACCGTCAACCACCTGTTCGATGAGCATAGGAAACTGGATAAGCGCTTCGGAGACCGGTGCGCCGAGAGGTATATGGAGAATCTGGGGGACCAGTGTCGTCGCGGCGGGATTGTAGTCGATGAGGCGGTGGCGCATGTCGAAGACGATGACCGCTTCGCTGATGGCGTCGAAGGCTTGGTCGCGGGCGATCGGAACGATATCGAGCATCCCAAGCCGGAAAAGACCGATGGCGTAGCAGATGCCGGAAAGAATGACTCCGAAAGGAGCCGCGTCAAGTCCCTGAGGCGTTGTTCCTGAGAGATACCAGAGGTGGGTTCCCCAAGGCGCAACGGCTCCGGCGATCATAAAGAGCGTACGGACCCGGAGGCTTTTCCCTGACGAACCTCCTTTGCGCAGCATAGCGACGAGGAGCAGAATGCCGGCCAGTGTTGCGATGTTGATGTAAGCGATGTGGACATAATACCAAGGTCCCGGTGTAAAGGAGAGGCGCGTGATACCTTCGGCGTGCACCATCTCCATGGCGCGGTAGCAAAGCCCCAACCACTCGGTCGTTGCATTGAAGAAGTAGGTGAGTGCCGGGATGCCGATGAGAATTGCCCGCATAGGTCCCTCGACCCAATGGTCGTATCCCGAATACCGGAGCGCGAGGAGCAGCCAGCAGGAAGGTAAGGTCGCTATGCCGATGTATTCAATGCGGTTCCAAAAGCGGATCATCTCGAATGACGAGCTGAATCCTTGAAGCGCATAGGCGAGCGAGTAGATCGCGCCGCTCAAGAGGAGCGCCATGAATGCCTGCATGATGGGAACTTTCCGTTTAGGCCATGCATAGGCAAAGAGAAACAAGAGCATGAGCGGAGGAAGAAAGTAGAGGTGATGGAGGAGAGCGATGGGGGAGGAGAGCTCGTTGTTCATACGCGTTGTGCCCCGACATCGAAGAAGCGGCGTACGCGGAACTCCTGCGTTCGAAGCGCCTCCTCGAGCGTACCGAGAAAGGCGACGCCGCCGTCGGCGAGCATGATGACCCGCTGGGCGCTCCGCCGTATCGAGAGGAGTTCGTGGGTCACGATGAAGAAGGTGGTTCCCGTCTGTTCGTTGAGCCGGATGAAAGTGAGATCGAGTTCCTCGGTGGTGACCGGGTCGAGCCCCGCCTGCGGCTCGTCGAAGAAGATGATCTCGGGGTCGAGGACGAGCGCCCGCGCCAGCGCCCCGCGCTTCTTCATGCCGCCCGAGAGTTCCTGCGGCATCTTCCTGCGGTGCTCATAGAGACCGACCATCGCGAGTTTCTCTCCCGCCACATCGCGGGCGGCGGCGTCGGAAAAGCGCGGATAGTGCATCTTTACCGGAAGCATGACGTTCTCTTCGAGCGTCATCGAGTTGAGAAGCGCGGCGCTCTGATACAGGACGCCGATGCGCCGGTAGAAGGGATGCTCTTCGGGAAGCGGGTGGCGTATCTCCTCGCCGTCGAACACGATGAGGCCGGTGCGGGGCGGATTGAGCCCTACGATAGCCTTGAGCAGCGTTGATTTGCCGCATCCCGAGGTGCCGAGCACGATGAAGCGTTCGCCGTGCTCGATGGAAAAGGAGACATCGGAGAGAACGGGCGCGTCCCCGTAGCCGACCGTGAGCGATTCGACCGAAAGCAGCGGCATCACGCCTCCCCAAGTTTCGTCAGTAATCGAACGCCGATCCGCCGATGAATTCGCGGAGAATGGAGTTGAAGGGAACGAAGGTCTCTTCGATCGGTTCGAAGTAGGTGAGGAACTTGAGCAGCCGCCGCGCCTCGATGTGTTCGCGCAGATCGGGCGTCACCTTGCGGATCAGCGGCTCGGCGTGAGTGCGGAGAACCGAGAGTTCGTAGACGAGCGAGGAGTTGAACATGATATCGGCATGCTCTTGGTAGGGAAAGATGTTGCGTTCCTCGCCGCGGCGCACGAGCGGCCAGCGGCGTATCGTCTCGGCGGCGTCGTAGCCTCGGTATTTGGCGTCGCGCACGATGCGCCGGATGATGCGGCAATCGGTCGTCGGAATGCGGTTGTGATTGTCGAGATTGAGGTTCGCGAGCGCCGAGACATAGACCTTGTAGATGCGTGAATAGGGAACCGCGGTGAAGAGTTTCGGATTGAGGCCGTGTATCCCCTCGACGATGATGATGCCGTTCCGCGGGAGGCGGTATTTCGCTTCGCCGCGGTAACTCTTGCCGGTGATGAAGTCATATCTTTGCAGGTTGGTCCCCTTGCCCTGAAGGAGCCGCGCCACCTGCTCGTTGAAGAGCGCCACATCTATCGCGTCGAGTCCCTCGAAGTCGCGTAGCCCGTTCTCGTCGATCGGCGTCTTCTCGCGGTCCACGAAATAATTGTCGAGACTGATGAGGAGCGGGCGGAATCCCATGACGCGCAGTTGTATGGCGAGCCGCTTGGCGGTCGTCGTCTTGCCCGAGGAAGAGGGGCCGGCGATAGAGACGACGCGGACCACCTCACGCCGGCGGTGTATCTCGTCGGCGATGAAGGCGAGCTTCTTCTCGTGGAGCGCTTCCTGCACGAGGATGGTCTCCTTGGCGCGGCCGCGCCGCCCCGCCTCGTTGAGCTGGCCGCAGTTCTCGAGATCGAGGATGTCGAGCCACTTCTTGTTCTCGGTGATGATATTGAAGAATTTCGGCTGGTCCTTGAAGGCCTCGACCTTCGTCGGATCGTGGGGATCGGGGAGAAGAAGGACGATGCCGCGGTTGTGGTACTGGAGGCGGAAATCGTGGATGGCGCCGGTCGAATAGGCGAGGTAGCCGTAGAAGTAGTCTATCGTTTCGTCGAGTGCGTAGATGCTCGAAAGCGGCTCGGCGCGGGTCGCGAGAAGTCGCACCTTGTCGCTCATGCCCGCCTCTTCGAAGAGTTTGACCGCCTCCTCGGTGGGCACCTGACGATGGATGAACCGGATATCCTGCGAGATGATCTCGCGCATCCGCCGTTCGAGGTCGCTCACCCCCTCGAGACGGATCCGCTCGACTCCCTCGAAGAAGCAGCACAGACCGTTGCCGATAGCGTATTCGATGTGCAGTTGCGCATGGGGGAACAGTTCGCGCGCCGCCTTGATGAGAATGAACTGGAGCGAGCGGAGAAATATCTGCCGCCCGTGGTCGTCGTGGACCGTGAGGAACTCTATCGTCGCAGGCTTCTCCATCTTCGCGTCAAGCGGCACGAGCCGATTGTCGGCGATCGCGCCGAGGATCGGGAGATCGAAACGGTGCGCGAAGCGGTCGGCGATCGTCTTGATCTTCGTTTCGGCGGGAACGGAGATCTGTTCGGAAGCATCGTTGGGAAAAGCTACCGTGACGGTGACCTCGCTCATGCGGTCCCCTCCTTCTTCGCATACTGCGAAACGACTGTAGCACTGTTCGGGGTAAAACGCAAAATCATCGGGGGAGCCAGACGATCGTCGCGTGGCGGCGGCCGTCATGGTCGCGACGGTGGGAGAAGAGACCGGGGGTGCAGGCGGTGCACCGCGAAAGGTCCTCTATCTCGCCGATGCCGGCGCCGGCGAGTTGACTCACGATGGCGGCCCCGAGGTCGGCGAACAGCCGGCCGTTGCGCCGCTCGACATCTATTCCGCATATCATAAAGCGATCGTACAGCTCCTCTCCTATCTCGAAACAGCATCGCTCGATGCCCGGGAAGATCGCCGCTTTGAGGTCGCGGGCTCCTTTTTCTTTGAGTTTCATCGCTCCCTTGAACGGGAGGTTGGCGGCGACGCCGCGCCATCCACAGTGAAAGACGCCGGCGATCGGTCGTTCGGCGTCGGCGATGACGAGGGGAAAGCAGTCGGCGGTCCGGATGAGGGCGCCGCTGCCGCGGCGGGTGATGACGATGCCGTCGCCCTCCCCGGAAGCGTTCTCGAGGACCATGTCGCCGTGGACTTGGTGCGCCCGATGCACCTCCGTCAAGGAGAACCAGCCCGCGACGGCGGCGACGATGTCGTCGAGATTGTGCCGTGCATCGGGAGACTCGACGAAGAGCGCCGGGACCGTTCGAGCCTCTATCGTTTTCATGATCCGCTCCTTTCCGGTGAACCGTGATGGATCATCGCTTCCGCCGGTCGTTCATCCGATACGCACCTTTTCGAAGCGTTCCCTGAAGAAGGCGTCGAACACGCGGGTGACGAAACGCCGCTCCGCCTCCGGCGTGTCGGGGTCGCGGAGGAACCGCCGTGCCGCTTGAGAGGCCTTCTGTACCTCGATGCCGTACTGCGCGGCGAGCAGGTAGTAGGGATCGCTACGGAAACCCGATTGCTCCAGCCCGGTGAGCGCCCCCGGTCCGCGCATCTTGAGATCGTACTCGGCGACCTTGAACCCGTCGGATGTCCGCTCCATGAACGCAAGCCGTTCGACCGCCTTCGGAGAAGCCTGCTCTCCCGCGATGAAGGCGGCGAAGCTCTTGAGCGCACCGCGTCCGACGCGTCCTCGTATCTGGTGGAGTTGAGCGAGCCCGAACCGTTCGGCGTTCTCGACGACGATGAACGAGGCATCGGGGACATCGACGCCGACCTCGACGACGACGGTGGAGACGAGCAGGCGTGCCGCGCCGTCCCTGAACAAGGAGATCGCGCGATCCTTCTCCTCGCTTTTCATGCGGCCGTGAAGAAGGCTCACGGTGTCGCCGAGAATGGCATGAAACTCCTCGTACACGGTCGTCACCGGGGCGAGGTCGCTCTTTTCGGACTCTTCGACGAGCGGACAGATCCAGAAGCCTTTTTTCCCCTCGCGAACGATCGCCACGATGTGTTCGACCACTTTTGCGCGATTCGCGAAAGGCACGGCGCGGGTCTTGACCGGCAGGCGTCCGGGTGGCATCTCGTTGAGCACCGAGATCTCGGTGCCGCCGTAGAGGGTGAGGGCGAGCGAGCGGGGAATGGGGGTGGCGCTCGCGATGAGCACATCGGGAAGTTCGGCCTTTCCCATGAGGGCCATGCGCTGGGCGACCCCGAAGCGGTGTTGTTCGTCAATGATGATAAGACCGAGGTCGGGGAGGAGATCGAGATTTTCATAAAGGGCGTGGGTCCCGACGATGATCCGGGCCTCCCCGGCGCGGGAAAGCATGTCGCGTTTCTTGTGGCCGGATCCGCCGCCGGTCACGAGAGCGGCGGGAACCGACGACGCGCATCGGCTTATCGTCTCGTAGTGTTGACGGGCCAGGATCTCGGTGGGGGCC
>CAYNMQ010000040.1:9772-12975 GCA_964398245.1 uncultured Spirochaetales bacterium
TGACGGCGCGGTAGCCCGAAGCGATCACATCGCAGGCCGCGAGGAGCATGACGACCGTTTTGCCGCTGCCGACATCCCCCTGCAGGAGGCGCATCATCGGTTCGGGGGAGGCGAGGTCGCGGCGTATCTCCGCGAGCACGCGTCGCTGGGCGATGGTGAGCGAAAAAGAAAGGGAGGCCTCGACCGATCGGGCGAGCGGCGAGTCGGCGGCGATCGTCCGCGGCTTGTGGCGTCCTTCTCGTGATCGGACCACCTGCGCGCCGTACTGGAAGAAGAACATCTTGTCGAAGGCGAGGCGGCGGTGATGGAGCGTCCGTCGCGATTCGAGCTCTTCGGCAGGTGTTTCGGTCGCCGGGAAGTGCACATTGAGTATCGCCATGATGAGGTCGGGCCACTCGTAGCGGCTCCGTACCGCGTAGGGTATCCAATCTCCGCCGAACTTCATGAGGCGGAGCGCCGCTTCACGGACCGTGCGGAGAAAGAAAAGGCGGGAGACCCCCGGTATCTTGCGATAGACGGGGACATATCCCGAGAAGAGTTCCTGCCAGACGGCGTCGTATCTGAATATCTCCGGATTGGTGAACGAGGGGATGACGGTGCGGTCGCTGACCTCTCCGGAAACGACGACCTCGGTCCCCTCGGGGAACTGCGCGGCGTAACCGGGACCCACCTTGCCGAAGAAAGAGACATGGGTCTTCGTGCCGCCGACGGCGAGTTCGAGCGTCCACGGGGCGGTGGCCTTCCATGCCTTCTTCCATCCGGCGACGGTGCCGGTGACCGTTGCGATGTCGCCCGGCGCGATGCCGCGGAGCGAAGGGGCGAGAATGCGCGTTTCGTAGCGATCGGGCATCGTCTCGACGAGAAGATTGAAGACCGTCGGTCCGATCTCTTTCTTTATCTTCCGGAGTTGCGGCGCGTGGAGCGGGACCACCGATTCGATGTCCTGTCCGAGGAAGGAGAGAAGTTTTTCGCCTTCGACGAGGAAATAGGAGGGGTCTCCCTCGAGAATGCGACCCACGACGGGAAAGAGGGCGAGTATCGGGATGTCGTGACAGCGACCCGTCCACGCGGGGAGTTTGTCGCGCAGGTCGCTGCGGACGAGGCGGGTCTCTCCTTTGAGGATGAAGGCGGTCTCCCGCGGCGAGGCGTGGTGCTCCAGCGCGAACGCGCGTATCTCGGCTGCGGGGAGATCAGGAGAACGCAACACTGACGATCTCGTAGGTCCGGACGCCGGAAGGGGGGGCGACCTGCACCTCGTCGCCGACCGATTTGCCGATGAGCGCCGCGCCGATGGGGGAGGTGACCGATATCTTTCCTTTGGCAAGATCGGCTTCGATCTCGCCCACGATCTGATAGGTTATCTCCTCTTCTTTTTCGAGATCGAAGATGGTGACCGTCGCTCCGAAGAGCACCCGGTCTCCCGAAAACCTCGTCGGGTCTATCGCCTCGGCGGTCGAGATGATCCCCTCAAGGTGCTGGATGCGCCCCTCGATGAAAGCCTGCCGTTCTTTCGCGGCGTGGTACTCGGCGTTCTCCGAGAGGTCACCATGGGATCGCGCTTCGGCGATCGCCTTGATGATGGCGGGTCGCTCGACCTTTTTGAGATGTTCTATCTCTTTCTTGACCGCCGCCAATCCGGAAACGGTGATAGGGTAGCGTTTCATGAGTGTCCTCCATCAGCAGAAAAGCAGTATAGCGCGTCGGTTTGGAGAATCAAGGAGAAGGTGGGGAGGAGTGGCGCATCTGGCAGTTGCTTTTTGAGGCGAAATAACATAGACCTGAGGAGAGCTAGGTTGGGAGAGATATCTTATGCATGTTCTCGTTTCGGTCGGCACCCGGCCAGAGTTTATAAAGATTGTTCCCGTTATTCTCGAGTTGCGTCGCCGCGGGGTGCCCACGCATTTCCTTTATACCGGTCAGCATCGCGACCTCTGCCGGCCGCTCTTCGACTTCTTCGGCGTCCGTCCCGACACCGACCTCGACATCATGAAGGATAATCAGTCGCTTGCTCACATCACGAGTTCGATACTCACCCGGATGGATGCGGTGCTCGATGCCGAGAAGCCTGACCTCGTCATCGTCCACGGCGACACCTCCACCACGCTCGCCTCGGCGCTCGCCGCGTTCTACAAAAAGATACCGGTCGCCCATGTCGAAGCGGGCCTGCGCAGTCACGACCGCTACTCGCCGTTCCCCGAAGAGATGAACCGGGTGCTTGCCGACCGTCTGGCAGTCTATCACTTCGCGCCGACGACGCTCAATCGCGACAACCTGCTCCGCGAGGGAGTTTCTCCGGAGGGTATCTTCGTGACCGGCAACACGGTCATTGACACCGTGAAGATGGTCGCGGGTCGGGTGAAGGCATCGAAGAAGAAGCAGGTGCTCATCACCGCCCACCGGCGCGAGAACTTCGGCGGACCGATGGAGCATATCTGCCGTGCGATAGCAGAACTGGCGCGCCTCTTCCCGGACCGCACCTTCCTCTATCCGGTCCATCCGAACCCCAATGTTCGGAAGACGGCGAATGCGGTGCTTGCCGGCATCGCGAATGTCAAACTGGTCGAGCCGCTCGACTACATCTCCTTCATCACCGAGATGGCATCATCGGAACTCGTTCTCACCGACTCGGGCGGCATACAGGAGGAGGCGCCCGCCTTCGGGATACCGGTTATCGTGATGCGGCGCGAGACCGAACGCACCGAAGGGGTCGAGGCGGGGACGCTTCTGCTCGCCGGCACTGAGCAGGCCGGCATAGTCGCGGTGGCGAAGAAACTCCTCACCGACGCCGTCTACTACGCCTCCTTCGCCAAGGCGAAGAACCCCTACGGCGACGGCCATGCCGCTGATCGGATAGCGGATGCCCTTCTTGTGCCGAAATAGCCGGTTTCTATGACTGTGTTTCGCATCGTTGCCGACAGAGGTCTCTCCGCGCGCTCTCTTCCTGAAAAGGCGGCGACGCGATACGGTGTGCCGATCGAGCGGTTGAGCAAAGAAGACCTGATCGCCGAGATGGCGTCGCTACCGCTCGACGAACGCTACCGGCGGGCAAAGCGGACGCTTTTCTTCACGATGCGCAAGGGGTCGTTTCTCTCGCCGTGTCGCTGTCCCGCCGGCGCCGACTACCGTTGTTGCGGTTACCACACCATCCAGAGTGTTTCGGGGTGTCCGTTCGATTGTTCCTACTGCATTCTTCAGCAGTACCT
>CAYNMQ010000041.1:0-12169 GCA_964398245.1 uncultured Spirochaetales bacterium
CGCGCGGCGCCTCCCCCCGCGTCGAGGATCGTCGCCATGAGATCGACAACCTCTTTGCCGCTGAGGTCGGTTTCAACCCGGTTTCGTCGGTCGTGTCGGGATCGCTCTCGCTCGGCGGCCAAAAAGACGACGGATCGGTGGTCACCTCGTGGTGGTTCTGGACCATCATCGGCACCGTCGTGGCGGGTGGCGTCACGACCGCGTGTTTGCTGGCGATACCGGGCTCTCCCGCCTATCTGGGCGGTAAGGGGTCTTCGGGCGCCACGATGACCGTTGAGTTCACGCCGTAGCGAAGTCATTGGAAAACGCGATATAAGGAGAAACGATATGAATGCCAAGAAAACGGCGCATCCGCTTTCCGAGATGGATATGCGGCTTCTCGAGCGGAAACTGAGAAAGGGAGAGATCTCCCGCAAAGAATATGAAGAGATACTCGAGTCGCTTCCCGAAAGCGGCGAATATACTGAACTGGACGAGAACGCTATCGCCGCTTCGCTCGCCAAGAACCGCACGGATCAATGAACAACGATTCCGCACCGGAGCGTTTCGCCGCCAGCGAGCTCATCGTTCCCTCGTTCGAGCGGCTCGTTTCCTCGCTCTACTCGGCGGTGATGTATAACCTTGGAGAACTCAAATTGCGCGGCGTTCCCGATGCTCCAGTGGATCTCACCCTCGCCCGCTTCAATCTCGGACTCTTGCATCTTCTGGAAGAGAAATGTCGCGGCAACCTCACCGAAAAGGAGGCAGGATTCCTCTCCTCGGTGATAGAGAACGCCGAGCAGGCAATCGCCGCGCATACCGGTAACGGAAATGACGCATCCGATGCGGCGCGCGGTTGAGCAGGCGGTCCGCGAGACAGGCGTCATTCTCTCCGGCTATTTCCGTAGCGCTTCCCTCAGCAAGGAGTTCAAGTCGCCGCGTGACCTCGTGAGCGACGCCGACCGTCATGCCGAGCGATTTCTGATGGCCGAACTCGCGAAACTCGACGATATCCCCTTTCTCAGCGAGGAATACAACTCCCGGACGGCGCTCTCCTCGGGACCGCTCTGGATCGTCGACCCGCTCGACGGCACCACCAACTTCATCGCCGGCATCCCTTTCTACAGCGTTGCGGTGGCACATTGGAATGGGCAAGAGATAGATCTCGCGGTCTGTCTCATTCCGCCGGTCAATGAACTCTACTGCGCCGAGGCGAGGAAAGGGGCATTTTTGAACGGAGACCCGATACGGGTGAGCGAGACGAGCGATCCGCTTCACGCCGTCGGGGCCGTCGGATTCGCCGACATCACCAAAGGGCTTCCGAAAGATACGCTCGGTGTCTTCACGAGCGTCGTTCGCAAGACTCGGGCGCTCCGGCGATTGGGGTCAGCGGTCGCCGATCTGCTCTATGTGGCACGCGGCAGTTTCGACCTCTTCTGGGAATACGGCCTCTCTCCGTGGGATGTCGCGGCGCCGAGCCTCATCGTGAAGGAGGCAGGCGGCATCGTCACCGACTTCGACGGCGGCGAGGACTACATCGCCGGCGGATCCATCATCGCGGCGAACCGGCACCTCTACCCCTTCATCAGGGACGAAGTACGGGCCAATTTCCGTTAAGATCACTGGAACGCGACCGGACAAAGGTCGTTTACGGGACAGCGGTCGCAGTAGTGTTTCTGCGGTTTGCAAATGGTCTGCCCGAGCGTCACGAGGTCTTGATTTATCGTCCGCCAGTATCGTTTCGGCACTGCCTTTTTGAGCGCCATGCGGGTCTCCTCGGGGTGCCGCGTCCTCACGATGCCCCAGAGATTCGCGATGCGGTGAACATGGGTGTCCACGCATATCTCGTCGATGCCGAAAGCCTTTATCTGGACGAGCGTCGCCGTCTTGATGCCGATGCCGGGAAGCGCGGTGAGTTCCTCGAGCGTCCGCGGCACCTTGCCGCCGTGTCGTTCGATCACCACGCGGGCAAGGTCACGAAGGGTACGCGAATTGACCATGTAGAAACCGCCCGCGAACACGAGCTGCTCGAGTTTCGCGACCGACACTTTGAGCGTCTTTCCCGGCGTATCGGCGACCGCAAAGAGCCGCCGCGCCGCCGCCGCGGTCGTCTCGTCCTTGGTGCGCGCCGAGAGCATCGTCGCGGCGAGGATCTGCCACGGCGTCTCCCCCTGTGATGCCATGAGGTCTATGATGGGAGCATAGTCGAGCGACGCGGCCCACCGTCGCAGGCGCGTAAAGAGCGCCGCAACACTACTTCTTCTTTTCGGCATCCTTGATGATGCGGTCGAGTTTCTCGCGGTCCTCTCTGGGGAACTCCGATTTCGCCGCGCCGTTGCCGGTCACCTTTTCCTTGAGATCCTGTGCGGTGTCCACCACCTCTTCTTTCGCCTTCTCAAGACCGCTCTTCGTCGTTTCCTCCACTTTCTCGACCGTCTGCTTCACCGTCGAATCGAGGCTCGGGAAAAGCGCCTTGTAGAGCGGCTTGCCACCCCAGTGGAAGTTGGCGAGAAGCACGATGAAGAGAAGAACGAGGAACACCTTGAGCAGGACGCCGCCCGCCCCTCCTTTCTTGGCCATGTCACACCTCCGTCAGTATGCGCGGTCCGTTTGCCGTTATGGCGACGGTATGTTCGAACTGCGCCGAAAGGCCGCCGTCGGCGGTCACCACCGTCCATCCGTCGTCGAGCACGCGGCAATCGAATCCCTTCTCATTTATCATCGGTTCGATGGCGATGACCATTCCTTCGCGGAGCAGTTCTCCTTCCCCCGGTTTGCCGTAGTGGGGAACCGGCGGCTCTTCGTGCAGTTCGATGCCGGTCCCGTGGCCGACATACTCGCGAACGACCGAAAATCCGTTCGCTTCGGCATACCGTTGGATTGCGGATCCGATGTCGCCGATCCGGTTGCCGACAATGGCCTGTTCGATGGCGAGTTCGAGGCACCGGCGGGTCACCGTGGCAAGCCGCCGCGCCGTTTCCGAAGCTCCCGGCATGACATAGGTGCGCGTGCTGTCGCCGATGTAGCCGTCGAGCGTGACGCCGCAGTCTACCTTGACGAGGTCGCCGCGTGCGACGACCCGGTCTTTACGGGGGATCGCGTGAACGACCTCGTTGTTGAGCGAGACACAGGTGGCGTGGTGATAGTTCGGCACCGATTTGAAGGTAGGACGCCCGCCTGCCTTCTTGATGAAGCGGTCGGCGAAGTTCTCTATCTGGAGCGTCGTGACGCCCGGCCTGATGTAGCGCTCAAGTTCATCGAGGAGCCGCGCCACTACGGAGCCGGCGCGGGATATCTTCTCTATTTGTTCCGGCGTCTTGATGATGATGTCGCGACGGGTCATCAGGCCCCCTTGAGCGGCCAGCCGTGTTTCTCGAACGCGGCGATCAGTCTTTCTTGGACCTCTTTCATTTCCTCTCCGGTAAGCGTCCGATCGGGCGCCGCAAGGATGACGCGGAGCGAAAGGCTTACCTTGCCTTCAGGGACGCCGGTGCCGCGGTAGGAACTCACGAAAAGACACTCCTTGAATGTTTCCTTGGGCACCGTCTTCACGACGACCGCTTGGAGATCCCGCGCTTCGGTCCGTTCCGGCACGAGCACGGTGAGTTCGAAGAAGGTGGCCGGGAAACGGGGGATAGGTTCATATTTCAGCGTTCGCTCCGGAAGCGCGTCGAGGAGGTCGAGCGACCATTCGAGGTATCCGGCGCGGCCTTTGATGTCGAGAGCCGCGAGGATTGCCGGATGCACCTCTCCGGCGACGGCCACCTTCTTTTTCGCCGCTTCGACCACCATGCTCCGGCCCGGATGAAGAAGCGTCGCGGCAAAGAACGGGGATTTATCGTTCGGCCGCTCGAACGAGAACTGCGGCACGCCGAGTTCCGCCAAGAGCGTCTCGGCGATACCGCGCACCTTCGTGAAGAGGTGATCGGCGTCCCGCAGGACGAGCGCAAGCCGCCGCTCTTCGCGGTCGCGGAAGAAGACGCGGCCGAATTCGAAGAGCGTGAACGATTCATACTGGCGGTGGTTGATTGCGAGCGCCCGCAAGAGGCCGGGAGCCATCGTATGGCGGAGGTAAGGGGTTTCGGCGAGCCCCTTCACGCGAACAACCTGATCGTCGGTGACGGGAAAGAGCGTTCGGTCGCCTTCGCTCACGAAAGAGTAGGTCATTATCTCATGGGCCGCAAAACTCTTGACCAACAGATCGCGGATCCGATCCTCGCGTTCCAAGGAACGGTTGCGCGGCGCCGGCGCCATCGGGAAAAGCGGGGCGCGCGGCACGATGTTGTCGTAGCCGTGGAGCCTTCCCACCTCTTCGACGAGATCGGCCTCGATCGAGACATCCTTGCTCGCCCGGTGCGGCGGCACGGTCACGGAGAGTTTCTCTCCCTCACGGCGCACTCCGAACTCGAGCATCGTCAAAAGCCCCTCGATCTTCGCGTCGGGAAGATCGTCGCGTCGCACGCCAAGGAGCGTCCGGATACGGTCGTGGCTCGTGACGATCTCGCCGCGGAAGCCGTAGCGCTCGGTGGCGTCGCGGAAGGCCGGTTCGCTCGTGACCGTCGCTCCGGGGATCAGTTCTTTGATGAGTTCGACGCACCGCTCGGCGGCAAGCCACGAGTTCTCGGCCCACATCGCCTTCTCGAAGCGCTGCGCCGCCTCGGTGCGCAGGTCGAGCCGGTTCGCTGTCCGGCGGATCGTCGCCGGATCGAAGAGCGCCGATTCGATGAGTATCTCGGTGGTCGTCTCATCCACATAGCTGTGAAGGCCGCCCATCACGCCGCCCAGGGCGACGGCCTTCTGTGCGTCGGCGATGACGATGTCCCCCGGGATGAGCCGTCGTTCGACCCCGTCGAGCGTCGTGAACGCTTCTCCGTCGCGGGCGCCCCGCACGACGACCTTCGTGCCGGCAAGTTTCTTGCGGTCGAAGGCGTGGATGGGATGTCCCGTCTCGAACATGACGAAGTTGGTGATGTCCACGATGTTGTTGATGGGGCGCTGGCCGATCGCCTCGAGCCGTCGCCGGAGCCATTCGGGGGAAGGTCCGATGCGGATACCCGACATCCTGACCGCGATGTAGTGAAGCGCTTTGTCGGTCGAGAATTCGATGGCAAAGGTCTCATCCTTTCGGTCGGTAACGATGCCGCGCCGTTCGATCCGCCTTTTCCACGCACGGTTGAAGATGACCCGCAGTTCGCGCGCGTAGCCGTAATGGCCCCAAAGATCGGGGCGGTGATTCACCGTTTTGTTCTCTATCTCGATGATGAAATCGGCGGGACCGTAGATCTCGGTAAGCGGCGTTCCCGGCGCGATGGCGCGATCGAGTTGGAGGATGCCGCTGTGGTCGTCGCCGAGGCCGAGCTCTTTCGGCGAGCAGAGCATACCGCGGCTCTCGACGCCGCGGATCTTGGCCGGCTTTATCTCGAAATCGCCGGGGAGCACCGTGCCGAGCGGCGCGTAGGGAACGATCTGTCCTTCCTCGATGTTCGGCGCGCCGCAGACGACCGTCGCCCGATCGGCGCCGTCGAATATCGTCGCAAGCCGTATCTTGTCGGCGTTCGGATGCTTCTCTATCTTCTCGATGCGGGCCGCTTTCACCTGCGCGAAGTGCCGCCCGACCCAGCGCGCCGACTCGACCTCGGCGGTCGAAAGGGCGAGGCGCTTGGCGATCTCTTCGGGAGCGATCCCTTCGAGGTCCACATACTCTTTTATCCACGAAAGCGAGAGCAGCATAGCTCACCTCCCTGAGAACTGCGTGAAGAAACGAAGATCGGCCCCGTGGAAGAGCCGGATGTCATCTATCCCGTAGCGCATCATGACGAGGCGCTCGAGGCCGAGCCCGAAGGCGAACCCTGAGAATTCGTCGGGATCGATGCCGCCGTGACGCAGGACATTGGGATGCACCATGCCGCAGGGCATCAGCTCGAGCCAGCCGCGCTGCTTGCACACCGAACAGCCCTTGCCACCGCAGATGAGACAACGGATGTCAAGTTCGAATCCCGGTTCGACGAAGGGGAAGAAACCGGGGCGGAGGCGAACGGTCACCTCCTTCTCGAAAATGCCCGAGAGCAGCGTCTTCATCGTGTAGATGAGATTGGCGACCGAGATGCCGCGATCGACCACCATGCCCTCGATCTGGTGGAAGGTGTGTTCGTGGCTCGCGTCGACCGCCTCGTTGCGATAGACCTTGCCGGGAGCGATGAACTTGAAGGGCGGCTTGTGCGAGAGCATGCCGCGCACCTGCACCGGCGAGGTGTGGGTCCGCAGAAGTTTGCCGTTGTCGAGCCAGAAGGTGTCCTGTGCGTCGCGGGCCGGATGGTCGGGGGGTATGTTCAATTTGTCGAAATTGTTCTCCTCCTCCTCCATCTCGGGGCCGTCGAGCACCTCGAAGCCCATGGAGATGAATACCTCTTTCACCTGCCGGCGGACGATCGCTATCGGATGCGCCGCGCCACGGGCCAATCCGGTCGGCCACGAAAGATCCTCCCACTCGACGGCGAGCTGTTTCTCTATCGCCTCCTTCTCGAGCGCCGCGCCGCGCGCTGCGATCGCCTGTTCGAGCTCCTCTTTGAGTTGATTCGACAGGGCGCCGATCTCGCGCCGTTCCTCGGCCGAGAGGTCTTTCATCCCCTTGAGCACCTCGGTGAGCGCCCCTTTTTTCCCGAGGAAGGCGACCCGCACCTTTTCGATCTCTTCGGGTGTCCCGGCGGCAGCCACCTGCGCCGTGAAATCGTGCCGTATCCGTTCAAGTTTTTTCTTCATGCCGCGACTCCTCTCGCTTGCGAACCATACCGATAGACGGCGTCACAATACCATGTTTCGGCGCTATTTCAAACAAATACCGTTTTCCCCAGAGCCGATCCCCAAGTTGACAACCGGCATCTTCACGATATACTGCCTTCTGCTGCGACGGACACGGCCGGTGATGGAACGCGACGAGGAGTTCATGCAGAGAGCGCTCGCGCTCGCCGAGGAGGCGGGACGGCGCGGCGAGGTCCCGGTCGGCGCCGTGGTGGTCCTTGACAATCGAAGCGTCCGCTTCGGGTACAACCGGCGCGAGAGCTCCCAGTCTCCGATCGCCCATGCCGAGATCCTCGCGATCGAAGAGGCGCGCGCGGCGGTCGGCTTCTGGCGGCTCGAGAACTGCGAACTGTTCGTGACGCTCGAACCGTGCGTCATGTGTTGCGGCGCCATCGTGCAGGCGCGCATCCGGCGCGTCGTGTTCGGTGCGCGCGACCCGAAAGGGGGTGCCGCGGTCTCGCTTTATGCGCTCCTTTCAGATCCGCGCCTCAACCATCGGTGCGAGGTGATCGAAGGGGTGCTCGCGGAGGAATGCGGCAGGGTGCTCAGCGATTTTTTCCGTCGCATACGCGCCGCCGGAAGACCGGCCGACCAAGAATGAGGAGAGATGTCCGAGTGGTCGAAGGAGCTTGACTCGAAATCAAGTGTGCCCCTTGCGGGGTACCTAGGGTTCGAATCCCTATCTCTCCTCCATATTCTCTGTCGTTTCTCGCGCGGAGAGGTGTCCGAGTTGGCCGAAGGAGCACGATTGGAAATCGTGTGTGGCGGCTCAAACCGTCACCGAGGGTTCGAATCTCTCCCTCTCCGCCATCTTTCATAATGTGGCCGGGGCCTGCGCAAGAGGTCCCGCGAACCCCGCCAGGTCCGAAAGGAAGCAACGGTACCGGTGCGCCGCTGTGTTGCAGTCTCCCCGGCCTTCCCTTTTTTCTAAGATCCTTGTTCCTTTGACCGCTGGAGAATCGCGGTTACAAAACGCCGTGACACGCTCGGCCGCGGCACCGGCTGATCGAAGAAGGTCTGCACCGGCGCGTCGATCAGGGTGCCGTGCATGTAATTGTAGATGGCCTTATGAAGTCCCGGACCAAGCAGGTCGGCGCTTGAGGGATGCTCTTCGCGGTAGGCGATGTCGTTGTTCGCGAAAGGACTTTTCCGGCGCGGCGCGCTGATGCCGAAGACCTCTTGTTCGGCAAAGGCCGTGCTGTGCACGGTGAGCGCAAAACGGTGGTAGTAGGCACTCATAAGAAGCCGAGATTTGAAGAGCTGGCGGACGATCTCGAGCCCATTGAGCGTCTCTTCTTGATCTTGTCCCGGGAAACCGTAGATGAGGTAGGCGTGCGTCATGATGCCGGCGTCGCGGATCGCCGCCAAGGCACGCACCGCTTCGGCAATGGTGATCCCCTTCCGCATGAGCGCAAGCATTCGATCGGTCACCCCTTCGAGCCCGCCGGTGAACGCGACACAGCCGCTTTTCTTGAGAAGCCGCGAGAGCGCGGCATCGAATCCCTTTTCGAACCGGATGTTCCCCCACCATGAAACCTTCAGGTCACACCGCAGGATCTCCTCGGCGAACCGGCGCAAGAGCACCGGCGGGAGCGCCTCGTCAACGAGATGAAAGAGCCGCCGGCCGGTCGTTGCGGAAAGATGCGCCATTTGCTCAACAACAAACGCCGAGTCGAGGGGGCGGTAGCGGGAGATATGGGGAAGCGTCGTATCGCAGAACGCACAGCGGTGCCAATGACAACCGTGGGTGAGGCGGATCTTGAGAGTGTCTCGCCGCGACCAGAGTCGGTGCATGGGGTTTGGCGTCTCGGCGAGGTCGAGATACCGATCGAGTTCGCCAGTTTCGTAGCGTGGGATTCCGAGGTCTCTTCCCCAGAGATCTGATGCCTTTCCTTCGATGAATCGCACCTTTTTCTCTTCACACACAAAGGTACGCACAAGAGAAACCTTTCGGCGGCGCTCGAGGTGATCAAGAAGCGCACGGAGCGGCGCTTCGCCATCATCGAGGACGAGGTGATCGCAGAACTCGAAGAAACGATGATCACGCAGGTCGCGCAGTTCGGTGTTCACATAGCCACCACCGAAGATGACCGGTATCTTCGGGTGATGTTCCTTGACGAACCGCCCGATCCGGAGCGCCCCGAGGAGCGTTCCCGGAAAGGGGATCGTCACCGCAACGGCCCCTAGCTCGTTCCACGGAAGCGTTGCCAGTTCTTCGGAAAGGAACCGCGCAACGAGATCGTCTTCGCGTGCTGCGCGCCGCAGTGCATCGAAGGTCGCCGGCGAGTGGGCGAGCCGTTCGCCGTAGCGTGACAGACCGAACGAGGGGATCGCCCGCTGAAGGACATCCACGAGGTCGTCGAGGTAGAGACTCGCCAGATAGAGCGCCCGTTCCGTTCCCTTCAAACGGGCGGCGGCAGGAGACTCGTCGAGGACCCGGAATCGCGGCCCTTCGGGAAGGAAGCGGCGCGAGAGGATACGCTCCGCGAGCGAGGGTGCCTTCCCTTGGAGAAGGGAGATGACCGAAGAAATGGTAGCGCGGTATGCCTCGCGCCGGGCGCGCGGCAGAATGCGCGGCGGCACTATCGCAAAAGCGCGGTCGAGACCTTCGGGGGAAAAGAGGCGCAGAGCTACGGCGAGCGAAAGATCGCGCTGAAGCGTCGGGTAGCCGTGGTGTTCGAGCGTCCCGGCGAGGAAAGGCACCGCGGCATAGGGTGCGTTGAGCTGCACGAACGGCGGGGTGAGGAGAAGCGCCGTGTTCGGTTCGCGTTCCATCGCCTACTCAAGGAGCATGAGCGCACAGCCGCCGCTGCTTCCGGAAGAGAACGGTTTTTTGACGCACTCACTGCTTGCCGTATCACAACGGAAGCCGCTTCCGCAGTCGCGGTCGGTGGCGCATCCGTCGTAGGGGGCCCCACAGGTGCCGTCGCGCGCGATGGCAGCGAGTTTCGCAGCGTCAGGTATACCGTAGCCGTAACAGGGAGAACATTCTGTACCGGCAGGAGCATAGGGATCGTTCTCCGGGGCATTCCATTCTCCTTCGGCACAGGCGGTCGTCGGCGGACGCACCGCCGCGAGGCGCAGACAGCGCTGGGCTTCGGCGAACGAAAGGAGCGGATTGGCGGCATACATGAGCCCCGCGATCCCCGATACTACCGCGGCGGCGGCCGAGGTGCCGCTGAATTGGTTGGTGTAGTCGGTATCGTCGGGAGTCGCGTAGCGTTTGTCGTTCACGCCGGCGGGGCCGGTGATGTCGGTGGTCCAGTTCGCGGCGCCGGCGGAAAAGGTCACCTCATTACCACGGTTACTGTACCACGCGAGTTTGCCGTTCGAGTCAAGCGCCGAGACGACGATGATATCGGCCAGTTTCAAGTTCTCGTTGAACGCGGTGTCGCACTGGCTGTTGCCGGCGGCCCACACGAGGAGCGTACCGCGGCCGTTGCGTCCCTTCGTCTTTGCATAGCGCACCGCCTCGGCGCGGAAACTGTCGAGCGGCACCGCCACGCAATTCCCGGAGGCATCGGTGTCCTCTTCGCCCCAACTGTTGTTTATCACATCGGCGCCCGCCTCGACCGCCGCAACGATCGCGTCGTAGATGCGCGAGGCGGGGATGAGCAGTTCGTCGTAACGAACGAGTTTGACGGGAAACAAGGCACACGAGGGACAAACGCCGGCGATGCCGATGCCGTTATCTTTGATCGCCCCGATGATGCCGGCGACACAGGTGCCATGCGCCGCGATGAGGCTGTTGAGCGCACCTGAATCGGGACGGTCGCATGCGGCTCTTCCACCGCCGGTGAGATCTTCCCCCTGAAGGAGATTTTCCGCAAGGTCAGGATGGGTGAAATCGACGCCCGAGTCGATGAAGGAGACAACGGTAAAATGACTTCCCGTAATCGTCTCCCATGCCGACGGAATCTTCGCCTGCACGAGGTGCCATTCGTTCGAGAAATAAGGGTCATTCGGCACGGCGAGCATTTTTATGCGTACAAGCCATTCGGGTTGTGCCCAAACTACCGTGGGATCCCCAGCAAGATCCCGCGCGACTGCGAAAGGGTCCTCCCCTGCCCGAAGTTCGATGAGATCGATCCGTTCGTTGCCGAGATGCTTCACGCCGATCCGTCCGGTGAGCGGAAGCGGACCGGCTCCGTAACTCACGATCGGCCACGCCGAGGTGCCGTCATCGATCCGCGTGAGAACGACTGGTTCACCGCGGAAACCATAATAGTACACCTCCTCGGCAACAGCACTCGAACAAAAGATCAAAAAGAAGGCGACAAGGAAGAGCGTTCTCATGATATAACCCGAAGCAACCCGTAATATAGCGAGCCGCCCACCGCCATTACCACACCGGTCCGGATGAGAAGCGGATAAACGGCGGTGAGCCGCGTCTGGAAATAGTCGGTCGTCACGATGAGACAGAGGTGGGTCGGCGAGAGCATGACGCCGGTGAAACCGCCGGTATAGGCGAGGGCGAGAAGCGGCATATCGAGCGTTCCTCCCGGCATGAGGAAGGGGCTGATGATGGGAAAGACGATCGAAATGAAGGCGATCGAGATGCCAGTGAGAAGCCCGATGATGAACGAGAGGGTGAACACGACGAGTTCAGGGTTCGTATCCTTGAGAGCCTCGTAGATCGCCGTGGCGACGCCTGCTTCGCGGACGATCCGCTCGAAATAGACGATGCCCGCCACCATGAAGATCGCCATGAGCGTCTTCTTGCTGAAGAAGTAGGGAAAAACGAAGCGGGCGAGGTGACGATTCGCCGCCGTAAAAAGCGTCACCGCGACGATGACCGCGAGCCAGAGCGGCACACCGGCGAGCGAAATGGTGACGGCGAGCAGGATCGGCCACGCGATGAAAAGAAGTTTTATCGGTCGCTCCTGCTCACCTAGTTCTTCGGGGATCTCGCGTCGTGCCGAACGAATGAGGGGAATGCCGGCGGCGACCATGATGAGCGAGAGCGGCCCCATGACGGCAAGTATCGTGAGCGGCTTCGCCTTCATCACCGTGATGATCCATGCCATTCCCGAGTAGAGCGGATAGAAGTATTCCCAAATGTGCCGAAACCAATAGTTGAGGAGGAGTTTTCGCTCCGGCCGCTCATGGGGAACCAATTTGTCCACAAATGGCGCCGAGAGGAGTGAGCCGCCCGGCATTGGAAGAAGACCGATGAAGGCGGTCGCGGCGGCGGCGGCGAGGCGGTTGTCACGCAGAAGCGAAAGGAAGATCGCCGACATGCGGGTAAGCAGCCTGCCGCGTTCCATGAGTTCTCCGAGAAGCATCACGAAGAAGATGACGCACAGAAGCGTGAGAAACTGCTTCGACCCGAAGAGAACCCCATAGTGAATCGCCGCATCGAACGGTGCCATGCCGAACAGGATCGCAAGGA
>CAYNMQ010000042.1:0-11147 GCA_964398245.1 uncultured Spirochaetales bacterium
CCGGTACTGTACACCGGTGGCGAAGCCCGCTGCATCAGCGAGTGTTCCGGGTGGGATGTTGCCCCCTGTTGGAAACGGAACACCTGCGGTAACGGCCTCTTCGAGCCGGGAGAGGAATGCGAAAGGGAGGAGACGATCCCGTGCGAGGAGATCTTGCCGGGGCAGGTCTATCCGGGAAGCGCTCCCTGTGTCGCTGACTGCAGTGGCTGGGATGTCGCCAAGTGCACCGAGAAGGATGTCTGCGGCAACGGCATCATCGAAGAAGGGGAGGCGTGCGAACGGGGACAGAAACAGGGATGCGCCGTACTCGACCCGGAGAAGTGGGGGTACGGTGCCGCCTCGTGCCTCTATGACTGCTCCTCGTGGAACACCGCCGAATGTTTGCCGTCCGCTCCGGAAGAAGAAATGATCTCTCTGCCGGGCGGCACCTTCACGATGGGGTGCGACCAGACGACGACCTCCGACTGTCTCACCCACGAGAAGCCGGCTCACCCGGTGCCGCTCAAGCCCTTCTCGATAGACAAGACCGAAGTGACGGTCGGCGCCTTCGCGATCTGCGTCGCGGCGGGTGCCTGCAAGGGAAACACCTTCTCGACCTTCACCGGCATGAGCGCCTGTAACTACGGCTCGGGACGCGAGGTCACCCTTCCGATGAACTGCGTCTCATGGGAGGGGGCGCGCCAGTACTGCGCGGCACGCGGCAAGCGGCTCCCGACCGAGGCGGAATGGGAGTTCGCGGCACGGAGCGCCGACAAGCGCTCCTATCCGTGGGGGGAACAGAAGCCCGATTGCTCACGGGCGCTCTTCGACGAGTGCAGTGCGTCGCTCCCGCAAACGACGGGATCACTTCCCACCGGCGCCAGCCCCTACGGTCTTCTCGACATGGCGGGCAATGTGCGCGAGTGGGTCGTCGACTGGTACGCCTACGACTACTACTGGAACAGCGTCAAGGACGATCCGACCGGTCCCGCGACCGGCACCCAGAAGGTCATGCGCGGCGGGTCGTACCGGAGCGACGCGCGGTCGCTTCGCACCTACTCACGGTATGCCGTGTCGCCGACTTGGACCTATCCCGAGTACGGTTTCCGCTGCGCGAAGTAGGGTTACTGAGAAAGTTCTTTCGCCGCATCGACAAGGGTGACGAACTCGCTCCGGAGGCCGAGATGATCGGCGCCGAGCGCGTTCAGCGCCCGTTCTTTCGCAGAATCGTAAGATGAATTGAACCTGTAGTAGGACTGCCGCAGAAGGAGTCCCCACTCGGTGACCGCGCTCGCGAAGAGGAAGTTCTCCGACGGCGTCTCGTGGTAGTCGGATGCCGTCACCGGCACGCTGAACATCGTGCTCGTCGTCGCCTCGGGATGCTTGTAGCGGAGCCGCACCTCGACGAAGTCGTTCGCACCGGGCGCAAAGCGGTAAGGTTGCATACCTTCCACATACTCGATCTGGTAGAAAGCGGTCACCGTGTGGCCGGCGCCGAGTTCGCCCGAGTCAACCTGATCGTTGTTGAACCCGCTGTTCTCCATGACGCGCCGGTCGTAGCCGATGAGGCGGTATTTGAGCACCTTCGCCGGGTTGAACTCGACCTGTATCTTCACATCCTTCGCGATGGCGAAGATGGTGCCGAGCGCCTTGTCGAGGAACACGCGGTCGGCCTCCTTCTCGTTGTCTATGTAGTAGTAGTTGCCGTTGCCGTACTGCGCCATCGTCTTGAGGTTGGTGTCGTTGACCTGCTCCGGCTCGCCGACGCCGATGACGGTGAGGTAGATGAAGGCGTTGCGGTAGGAGACGATGAGATCCTTGAGTTGTTCCTCGGTGAGCGTCGCGCCGGTGTTGACCGCGCCGGCGGTGGCGAGGATGACGCGGTTGTTGCTGTCGAGGCTGTAGTACTGTTGGACCCACTGGTAGGCCATCTGTATCGCCGCACCGCCGTTGGTCGAGCCACTGGCGGTAAGCGAGTTTATCGCCGCCTTGATGACCGTTTTGTTGCTGTCGGTCGCCAGCGTCGGGGTGAGCACCTCATGCGGCTGGTCGTTGAAACGGATGATGCCGACGCGGTCGTCTTTGGTAAGGGTGTCCACCAGTTTCGTAAGCGCCGTCTTGATGAGCGGCAGGCGCGAAGCGGGGAGCATCGAACCTGAGCCATCAATGAGGAAGACGAGATTGGTGGGACGGCGGATGAGCGGCATATGCCCTTTGAGACCGATCATGAGGAGGTCGTGCTCTCCATACCACGGACAGGCCCCCATCTCGACCGTCACCGAGAAGGGATGGGGATCCGACTCGGCGGGGATGGGGTAGGTGTAGTCGTGATAATTGATGAGTTCCTCGATGCGCACCTTCTCCTTCGGCGGCAGGTACTGGTTGTAGGTGAGGTAGCGGCGGACGATGGTGTAACTGGCAGTGTCCACATCTATCCCGAAGGTCGAGATCGGCTCGACGGCGGTGAAGATGAAAGGATTCTCGTCGGCGGGGATGTCCTCATCGGGGAGGAGGTCGTCGAACCCGGCCTCGTCGCTGTCGCTTTCTTCATCGCTTGCTTCGTCGTTCGTCTCATCGTTCTGTTCGTCGGGGACGGCGGTATCGTCGTCGGGAGTCGTCACATCGCTTTCGGCGGGTGGCCAATCTTCATCTGGGGTGACGGTGTCGGGATCGGCGGGTGGGTTGTCTGGCTTCGTCGTGTCGGGATCGGCGGGGGAAAGGTCCGTGTCGTTGACCACCACGGTATCGGTGGTATCGTCGGGAACGACGGACTCATCGGCGTCGCCGGCGGTGTCCCCTCCGGTGTCGGTGACCGAGGTGTCGGGAGTGATGATATCGTCAGGGTTCTTGTTGTCGGTTACGCCGGCGCACCCCGCCGTGACGAGCATGGCGATCAGGGCCGCGATACGGAAGAAAAACCCGATCTTCTGCGCGTCCATGATGTTCCTCCCTATTTCTGGTGACATCGTTTATAGTGCCCCATTCCAATGCATTTTATTATAGGTGACGCGAGAAAAAAACAAATAGTTTCGCGTCATCGTTGACTTCGGAGTCTCTTTTTCTAGAATGACCCCCGCAAACGAACGCGGGAGGTCGTCATGGCCGGGAACAAGCACCCGTTCGACGCAGTGGTCGCCGAACTCTCCAACATCTGCGGGTATGCCTCGCTTGCGCACCTGTCGCGCAACAATCGCCCGATGCCCTCGGTCGAGCGGCTCGCCGGGATCGTGGAACTGCTCCGGCAGGTCCTGTTCCCCGGCTATTTCGGCGAGAACGATTTTACCCCCGAGACGCTCCGTTACGCGATCGGCGCCAAGTTGAACCGGGTCCATGCGATGTTGCGGGAGGAGCTCCTCCGCGGCAAGTGCTTCTCGTGCGAGGTCTCCTGCGAGGAGGAGTGCCGCCGGTGCGAGGAATGGTCGAAAGAGACTGCCGAGAAATTCATTGTTCGCTTACCCGAGGTGCGGCGTCTGCTCGCGACCGATGTCGAGGCGGCGTATGAGGGGGACCCGGCCGCGACGAGCCGCGGCGAGACGATCTACTGCTATCCTTCGATATACGCGATGACCAACTATCGCATCGCCCATGAGCTCCACGAGCTCGAGGTGCCGCTCATTCCGCGCATCATCACCGAGATGGCGCATACCAAGACGGGCATAGACCTCCACCCGGGAGCGAAGATAGGGGAGAAGTTCTTCATGGATCACGGGACCGGCATCGGCGTCGGCGGCACCTCCATCATCGGCAAGGGGGTCAAGATCTATCAGGGCGTCACCCTCGGCGCGAAGTCGTTCCCGCTCGACGAGAACGGCAAGCCGATCAAGGGCATCCCGCGTCACCCCATCGTCGAGGACGGCGTCGTCATCTATGCCAACGCGACGGTGCTCGGTCGCATCACCATCGGGCGCAACGCCGTCATCGGCGGCAACACCTGGGTTACCGAGGATGTGCCTCCGAACGCGAAGGTGCACGGAGCACGGTGAGAGATGTCTCTACGGTTCGCTCCGGTGAGAGCGCTTGCCGCGCTTAGAGGCTTTTTGTCGAGGGTTCCCCTTTCCTTTGCCGCGCTTTCGGTCCTTTTCCTCTTCAATTATCTTTCCTTTCAGACACGGTCGGGCGTCATGCACCCGACCTTTGCCCTTGAGGACATCGCGCTGATCGTCGGGAGTTTCGCCGGCGTTCTCCTCGGGTGGTTCATCCTCGGATCGCTCCTCGCGCGCGGTCCTCGCTCATACCTCGCGCTGTGGGGTTCTTATGCGGCCATCTATCATCTGTTCGCCACCTACCATTTCCGTGCCAAGATACCCTTCGACATCGCCCTGTTCCTCGATAACGCCGAGGAAACCTTCAATGAAGAGGCGCTCCTCGTCATCGTGGACAGCATCAGTATCCATGTCCTTCTCATCGGTATCGCCCTGATCGCGGCGGTCTGTGCGGTCCCCTTTATCCGGCGCCGCACCATGGCGGAACGGCGGGCGGGCTGGAAACGCTATGTGTTCGCCGGCGCCGCGATCCCTGTGTATGTCCTCCTGGTGCTCAGCCCGTACAACCTTCACGACGACTTCGGGATGCTCCTGCGTTCTTCGTACGATTACCTGCGCCGCGACGAAATGTATCATCTCTCCGCCGAGATAGATCCCGATTCCTATCCGTTCATCGTGACGGAGAACACGCTTTTGGCGCCGCGTCCTCCGGAGCGATTCCCTTCGATATTCATCCTCGAGATAGAATCGTTCTCGGCGAAGGTGATCGAGGCGAAGGCGCCCAGCGGCGAGATCTATACCCCCTTCTTCAACGAGAAGATAAGGGAAGGCGTCTATGTCGAACGCTTCTACACCAACACGATCCAGTCCTCGAAAGGGCAGATCGCGACGCTCTTCTCGCTCATCCCCAGTTTCAAACAGAAGGTGTTCACAAGTTACACCAACACCCGGTTCCAGTCGCTTGCGCAGGTCCTGCGCGACAACGGGTATTACACCGTTTTCTTCAAGGCCTACAAGAACATAAACTTCGACAACACCGGGAACTTCGTGAAGAAGAACGGTTTCGAAGAGGCGCTCTCGGCGTTGCCCTTCCTCAGCGACGAGGAGAAAGCGAGCCTCTGGGGCTGGGGGATGGAGGATCAGGTCTTCTATCGGCGCGTCTTCGAATATCTCGACGGCAAAAAAGAGGTCGCCGAAGGCGGCAAGCCGGCGTTCGTCGTGCTTCACACCGTCATGAACCACATGCGCTTCGACAAGGTCCCGGTCGAGAAGCGGCGCATCTACCCCGACGCGAAAAACCTTCCGCAGCACTATGCGAACAGTATTCGCTTGACCGACGAGCAACTTCCTGTCTTCTTTGAAGAATTATCGAAGCGTCCTCAATTCAAGGATGCTATCGTCATCGTGACGGGAGACCACAGTTATCCGCTGGGTGAACACGGATACTTCCACAATGAGTCGGCGTGGTATGAGGAGTTTTTCCGTACGCCGTTTTTGCTTATTGCGCCGGGAAGGTTCAAACCGGCCCGCGTCACCGACCGCGCTTTTTGTCAGATGGACATCGCGCCGACGCTGCTCGATCTTATCGGTGTTCGGCCGAAACGGCACCATTTCCGCGGAGTTTCGATGTTTGCCGCTAAGCCGCAACAACCGATATTCCTCATTCAACCCTACAATGGCACCTATCTCGGCGTGCTTGACGGCGGCCGCTGGAAGTATGTCCACCATCTCCGGAGCAACCGCGAATATCTCTATGACCTGCGCGACGATCCTAACGAGCGCAAGAATCTTGCCGGCCAGGTTTCCCCCGCGTTCCAAGAACGACTGAAGAACCTTCTCCAAGTCGTTTATCTCAACCAGAAGTTGATAGAGACCGACCGGGTATGGAAACCGGAGTAGCCGAGGAGACCCCATGGTGCCCGAAGGAACGCGCTCTTCCCGACCGGTCGTTCGTTGGGCGCTTCTCTTCGCCGTCGCGCTCGGCGCGTTCCTTGCTCTTGCCGTGACGACCGTCGTGACCCGGCACGGGGGGAGGGACGCCGAAGCGTCCGGCGCTCCGACGACCGTGGAGGGGGCCGCTGCCGGGACATCAGTTCCCGCGCCGGCACCGGAACCGGCGGCGGCGCAACCGTCTGCCGGACAGCCGGTGTCCGCGCGCCCCGAACGGTATCGCCTTTCGATCGTCATCAAGGCATCGTTTTTCAATACTTTTTCCGACGACGAAGAAGTGGCGAGAATCGCGCAAAAAACGGGGATAAAGAAACTTGCCGACCGCCTGTCGGCCCATGTGGCGCGTAACCTCGTGTGGAGCCTCGATATGCGCAAGGAGGTCTATCCGGGCGATGTGCTCGACCTCGTTTTTCGTATCGTTTCTGCCGAGGAACAGCAGACGCGCAAGGATCTCCCCGATGAGATAGAGATCCTCGCGATGCGCTACCGCTCGGTGCGATTGGGGAAAGAACTGAGGATCTACCAGTTCAAGGCGTCCGACTGGCCGTTCCCCGCCTACTACTACGCCGACGGCACGCGGGTTGAACCGATGATGAAGAGCGCGCCTATCAAGGAATGGACACAGATAACCTCCCTTCTGCGCGATCGTCGTCCGCGGCACGATGGCATAGATTTCAAGGCGCCGGTCGGCACGCCGGTCTATGCGCCGTGGAGCGGCGTCGTCGAGCGGGTGAACTGGAAGGTGCGTTACAACGGTTATTCGATAGCGGCTCGGCTCGATACCGACCCCCCGCTTGAGATGATCCTTTTGCACCTCGATAAGGTGCATGTGAAGCCGGGACAACGCTTCACGGCAGGAGCGCACATCGCCGATGTCGGCAACACCGGGCGATCGTTCGCGCCGCATCTCCACTACCAACTCGGGCGGGCAGGGCTTGGGAGGAAAGGACTGGTCGATCCCTTCAAGCACCACGGAAGCGTGAAGGCGCGCATCCCGCAGGGGGACGAAGAGTCCTTTCGGAAGACGGTCGCCGATCTTGACCGGATTCTGTCGAATGGCGGTTAGAGAAACGGACCGATATCCTTGACAGGACATCCCTTTTGCACTAGTAAGGTTGCGGTCTTCATGTTGGCGGAGAGAAGGGAGTTCCGGTAACTACATGATAAATAAGGAGGTGCGAATCATGAGAACAGCGACTTTCTTCGTAGCGATTTCGATGCTTGTCGTTCTGTCTTCCGGGTGCAAGGGTTCTTCCAACAGCATCGATCTTTTCCCCGCAAGCGGCGGCGAGGTCATCGCCGAGTTCGACGGCGTGAAGATCACCGACCAGTATCTCAAGGCCTACATCGACCAACTTAACCCCTATCTCAAGGCACGCTACAACACGCCAGAGAAAAAAGAGGAATTAGTCGCGAAGATCCTTGAAGGCGAGATCCTTGCCCGTGAGGCACTCAAGAAAGGGGCGCTGAGCGACCCGGTCCTGCTCACCAAACTGAAGTCCACCATATCGCGCCACTACCAGAGTGTCACGCTCCAGAAAGAGATAGAGGACGGTATCAAGGTCTCCGACGAGGAGATGAAGAAATACTTCGAGGAGCACAAGAAGGAGTACATCCAGCCCGAGAAGGTGAAGGCGAGCCACATCCTCATCAAGTTCGACAAGAGCAAGCAGGGCGACCGCGAGGCGAAGCTCGCGCAGGCCAAGAAGGTCCTCGCCGAGGTGAAGAAGAAGGCGAACGACCCCAACTCGTTCAACCAGCTCGCCGAGAAGTACTCGGAGGACGAGGGGAGCAAGCGGCGCGGCGGCGATGTCGGCTTCTTCGCTCGGACCGAGGAGGGCGGCCGCATGGCGAAGGAGTTCTCCGACGCCGCGTTCGCGCTCAAGAATGTGGGCGACATCAGCGATGTCGTCGAGTCGCCGTTCGGTTTCCACATCGTCAAGTTGACCGCCCGCCGCGAAAAAAGCGAGAAGACCTTCGAAGAGGTGAAGGGGCGCATCGAGGCCACCATCAAGGCCGAGAAGCGGAAGGGTGCGAACGACGAACGGCTTGAGGCCATCAAGAAGAGCCTCGGCTTCAAGTTCAACAAAGAGGCGCTCGCGAAGCTCGATCTCGGCGTCCCGGAGAATATCGAGAAGAGCACGCAGGATTTCGAGAGGAACCGTCAACCGGCTCCCGTTCCGGCGCCCGAGGCGCAGCAGAAGGATGCGCCGCGACCGATCCCCGCGCCCGTCCCGGCTCCCGCGGCGCTTCCCAAGCCGGTAGCCCCGGTGCCGCCGGCCGAAAAGGCGCCGCAGAAGTAAGCCTCTCGATGCCGATACCGTTCCTTGTCGCTCTTCTCGCGCTTGCGCCGGTTTCCGTCGAGGCGGCGGAGCGGCTTCTCAACACCATCGCGATCATCGTCAACGACGATTTCGTGACCCTCTACGAGGTCAAACGGGAGATAGCGCCCGCATCCCCCGATGCGGTCAGCGACCGTGAGATCGCGGAACGCCGCTCCGAGGTCTCCGACCGGCTGATAGCCGATCGTCTCGTGAAGCAGGAGATAAAGCGGCGCAACATCACGATAAGCGACGCGGAGCTCGCCCGTGCGATCGAGGATGTGGCGACGCAGAACGGGATAACGGTCGAAAAACTCAAGGAGGAGATCGCCGCCCAAGGGGTGACATGGGAGACCTACCGGGACGAGGTGCTGAGAAAACAGCTCGAGGTGCTCTCGCTCAAGCGCGACGTCGCGATGGCGACGCTCGATGTGGATGAAACGACGCTCCGGGATCTCTACAAACGCCATTTCTCGGGCGGCGTCCTCTACACGGCGTCCCATATCCTGCTCAAGGTTGATTCCCCGCATGGCGACGCCGAGGCGTACGACCGCATCAGCGACATCCACCGCGCCATCGTCGAAGAGAAGGTCTCCTTCGAGGAGGCGGCGAAGCAGTGGAGCGAGGACCCCTCCGCCGCGCAGGGCGGGCGTCTGCCGACCTTCCGGTTCGGCGAGATGGACCCCAAGTTCTCCGAGAAGGTCGCCGAACTCGACGCAGGGCAGATATCGCGCCCGTTCCGCACCCGTTTCGGCTGGCACATCGCTCGGCTCGACAAGGTCGAAAAGAGCGACCCCCCGCCGTTCGAGGCGGTGCGCGACAAACTGCGGTTCATGTTCTATCAGATGAACCAGAACAAGGCGTTCGAGAACTGGCTCAAGGCGCGCCGCGCCGCAAGCACGATCAAGATACTCTTCTAACGGCGCCGCGGCGAGGTGCGGATGAGAAGCGTGCTCCTCTTTCTTCTCGTTGCCGCGGCGGCGGTCTCGTACGGCGTTGACTTCGATTTCGACCGCCCGCTCGAGCGCTTCGACGAGCGCAAGGTCGTCGGCGGCTCGGCCGGATTCTCGCACGAGTACGACGACGAACTGTTCGGCGTCTCCATCTTCGGCGATTTCCGCTGGGAGCCGGCCGGCTTCGGTTTCCTCGTGCCCCTCCGCTGGCTCGTGTACGACAAGAACGACGACACCGACACCGCCATCGGCATGCCGACCTACGATTGGGACGAGGCGCGCGACTATGTCCGGCTGGTGACCTATGCGCGGTACGGTCATCCCGACGATGAGGTCTATCTCTATTTCGGGCCGCACGAGAACCGCTACCTTGGTCACGGGACGCTCCTCGGCGGCTACTTCAACGAGATACGGCTGAACCGCCCGAGTCGCGGCGTCTATACCCTTTTTCAGACCGACTGGGCGGGCGGCGAACTGTTCGCGAACGATGTCGCGCCGCCGGAGCTCATAGGGGGGCGCGCCTTCCTCAAACCGTGGAGTTTCGTGGACAAAGAGTCGTACCTCAACAATCTGGAGGTCGGGGTGACCTGGCTCTCCGACATCTTCATGCCGGAGGAGGTAACGCGGGATGTGGAGGGAACGCGGCACATAGACCGTGTCTTCGATTCGGCGGTCGGCCTCGACGCCGCCTTCCGCGTCATCGCCTTCCGCTGGTGGCAGACGACGCCCTACTTCGACTGGAACCTTCTGCGGTTCGCCGGGAACGGCATTCACATCGGTCTCAAGAATCGCTTTACGATACCGCTTCCCGGCGACGAGCTTCACCTCGACGCGACGATCGAAGGGCGGGTGTACGAGCGGGATTACTCGCCGCAGTACTTCGGCACCTTCTATGACATCGAGCGCGAATACTACGCCTTCGACGCAACGAAATATCAGGCGCATACTTCGCCGCGGCTCGGCTCCGGACCGTGGTACACCGGCTGGTACGGCGATGTCGTGCTCCACATGACCGGTCTCTTCGCGCTCGGCGGGTCGCTCGAGTGGAACGAGTATCTCGATGTCGACGCGGGCGGCGTCCGCCGCGGGCGTTTCGGGGTCAACCTCTTCGGCGACCTCGCCCTCTTCGATCGGCTCCGGCTGTCGCTGTTCTTCACGCGGGCCGACGCCGGCCGCGGCGGATTCTTCGACATCACGAAGACGCGCTCGCTCCTTTCGGCGTCGGTGTCGTTCAGGATAAGCGACTATATGGCCGTCTCGGCCCGTTTGGGGAATGGCTACCGCCTCGACCGGCAGACGGGGGATAGCGGCGGGTACCGTTCCGATCTCCTGTTCGGCCTCGGGTTCGCGGCTTCTTACGGGTTCTGAGGATGCGCGCCGTTCTGTTGGGGGCCGCTCTCTTTCTCTGCCTTCCGTTCGCGGCGCCGGCTCAGGAAAAGAAGGAGGGGGGGCCTTCGCTGGGCGATATCATCGTTCAGAGATCGGCGGCGCCCCGGTTGAAGGAGATATCGCTCTATCCTTCCAAGGATGCCGTTCGGGTCGTCATCGTTCCGAGCAGTAAGGTCGAGTTCAAATACGATCTCCTCGTGGGGGAGGGGAACGACCGTATCTATGTCGACCTGCGGGACGGAACGAGCGCCGAGGGGTTCGTGCCGCCGAAAGTGGAGAGCGGCGGTTTTCTTAAAGGGATCCGGCTGGGAAAGCGCCCCGATGGCGTTCGCGTCGTCTTCGACATCGGCGCGGTGGAAAAATACAATGTGCTCGTGCTCGACGATCCGTGGCGCATCGTCATAGACTACATCGGTGGTCCTCAGCGCGAGGAGACGCCACCGACCGAGCCTCAGCGGCCGATACTCCTCCCGGAGAAGAAGCCCGCCGCGCCCGCCCCCGCTCCGGTCGTCACGCCGCAAAAGCAGAAAAAGGAGCAGAGGCGTCCTTTCGTGCTGGTGCTCGCTCCGGGG
>CAYNMQ010000042.1:11157-11938 GCA_964398245.1 uncultured Spirochaetales bacterium
TCCGGGGCACGGCGGCAAGGACCCGGGCGCGCTCCGGAAGGATGTCGCCGAGAAGGACATCGTGCTTGCTTTCGCCAAGGTCATCCGCGAACGGGCCGCCGCGCGGCATCCCGACATCACGGTGGTGATCACGCGGGAGGACGACCGTTTCGTGCCGCTCGAGGAGCGCGCCGTCATCGCGAACCGTCACGACGGCGACCTTTTCATCTCGCTTCATACGAACGCCTACAGCGACCCGGCGATCGGCGGGGTGGAGGTCTATCATCTCGACAACCGGAGCGATGAGTACACCGAGAAACTGGCGCGGGTCGAGAACCAGATAACGAACGACGGCTCGCTCCTCAACACGATCCTCGTCGACATGACGATGAGTTTCTATACCGAGGACTCGCGCAAGTTCGCCGATGCCTTCGGTTCCCGCCTCGAGAAGACGCTTCCCAAGTTCGATGTCCGCCTGCGCGGCTGGCGGCGCGGCGCCCTCTTCTTCGTGCTGGTCGGCGCCCGGATGCCTTCCCTGCTCGTCGAGGTCGGGTATCTGAGCAACCCGAAGGAGCGGGCCCTCATGCGCAAAAGGGCGTATCAGGAGGCGCTTGCCGATGCGCTGCTCGACGCGATCGCCGAGGTGCGGCGCACCCACAAGCTCGCAAAGGAGCGGCCATGAGCGTTCCGCATCTCGTCGCGCTGGCGCTGTTCCTTCTTTTCTCCGTCATGTTCGGCATGTTCGGGGTGGGGGGCGGGGCGGTCTACCCGCCGATACAACTCTTCTTGGGGACTCCCGTCA
>CAYNMQ010000043.1:0-11904 GCA_964398245.1 uncultured Spirochaetales bacterium
CAATTTCGCCTTGACCATCTGGCGAGCCGTCGTGCCGGCGTAGCGGCCGGCGTAGCGCTCCTTGAGCGCCGCCATCACCTGCCCCATCATCTTGGGCGACCTCTCGGGAAGCGCCGCGATGATCTCGTCGATCGCTCTGCCGAGTTCTTCCGGCGTCATCTGCTTGGGCAGGTAGCCCTCGAGGATCGCCTTTTCTGCCTTTTCCTTGTCGGTCGGCTTTCCTTCCTTTTCGAGGAGCGCGATCGTCTCGTCAATGTTCTTGATGAACTTGCGGACGACCTGCATCACCTCTTCGGGCGTCGATTCGCGGTTGCCGGCGTTCTTGCCGACCGCCGTCGCCTCGCCGAGGAGCGTCGAGAGGAGGTTCGATCTCAAAGTATCGTGGTTCTTCTTCGCCTCGAAGAGGTCTTTTCTGATGGTTGCGAGCATGGCCGTTCTCCTTTGTCGTCGTTTCGTGCAGTCTGTTCTACCGGCTCGGGAAAAGAGCGCAAGTTTTTTGATCGTCAGTTCTCAAAGAATTACGCCACCTCCACCCGCATCCCGTCGTAGCCCGGTTCGACGCCGGCGGGGAGCGACCCGGCGAGTTCGGCGTACTCGAAGCGGTGGTTCATGTGGGTGAGTATCGCGCGGCGCGGCGCAAGGCGCGCGATGAGCGCAAGGACCTCGTCGAGCTTCATGTGTTTGTAGTGGTCGTGGCGGACGGTGCACGAGACGACGAGGAGGTCGAGTCCCCTCAGTTTCTCCTCTTCGGCGGGCGCTATCTCGCTGAGGTCGGCGAGGAAGGCGCAACCACCGACGCGAAAGCTCGCCGCTTCGGTCTCGCCGTGACGGTGGCGGACGGGGATGAGGGTAAGGTCGCGGAAATGGATCGGGTCGGAACCCACCGGTCGCGGGTCGAGGAAGTTGACCGCGCTGTACTCGTTCTCGTCAAAGAGGTAACGGAAGCGCGTGCGGGTCGCCTCGATGACCGACGGAAGCGCGAAGCAGGGGATCGGCGCATGGGCGCGGAACGAGAAGATGCGCAGGTCGTCTATGCCGGCGAGGTGGTCGCTGTGGGCGTGGGTGAGCCAGAGGGCGTCGAGCCTCTTCACGCCGGCGGCGAGCAGTTGGAGACGCACTTCGAACGGCGTGTCCACCAGAAGCGTCGTCTGCTCCGTCTCGAAAAGGAGCGCGAAGCGGGTGCGCCGGTTGCGCGGGTCGGCGCTCGTGCAGATGGCACAGTCGCAAAGCAGTTGCGGTGTTCCTGTCGAAGATCCGGTGCCGAGGAGCGTGAGCCGCATCATCCGAAGAATTTCTTGAAGATGCTGAAGCGCTGTTTCTTTGCAAGCGACTCTTCGTAGGCCTCCACGAGTTTCTTCAGGCGCGTCACCTCCGCTTCGAGCTCGGCGATGCGCCGGTCGCGAGGGTCTTCCGCGTCCGCGGACGGTTCCGGGGGGGGAGGCGCGGAGCGTTCGGGCGCCGGCACGGGGGCGGATGGCTCTGCGGGCGGGGGCGGAGCGGCATCGGAAGCGGCTTCGCGGCGAAGCTCTTCGGCGGGAGGTTCGGGCGCCGGCGCAGCTTCCTGCACGATCGCGGTCGGCACCGGTTCATCGAGTTCGAACAGTTTCTGGTAGTCGCCCTCGTCATTGCGATGGATGCAGACGATGAGCACGCCGCCGTGCGCCTTGATCGATTCGGCCACCTCGTCGGAGCGGTAGAGAAGAAGCGAATCCACCGTCCGCTCCCCCGTTTCGGTGCGGAACACCGTGGCGAAGCGCCACTGCCCGCGCGAAGGGTCGTACCGCAGCTCGTTCTCGACGAGCGTGAGGTGGGCGGGGATGTCATCGAACACGAGGAACAGCTTCGTCATGCGGTTCTCTTTGAATACCGCGATGGAACCGAACCGGTCGAGAAGACCGCGAAGCGGCTGGGCGTCCTCGGCCTTCGGAGAAGCGACCGGAGGAACGGTCGCCGTCCCGGCGGACGGCGCGGACGGAGAGACGGAAGGAACGACCTCGGCGGGCGTGTCCGCCAAAGCCGGAATGACGGCAGCGGGCGTGTCCGCCGAAACCGGAGCGGCGGCGGCGGGCGTGTCCACCGAAGCCGGAACGGCGGCGGCGGAATCAGGCCGGGAGAAGAGCGGTATCTGTTCGGGACCGGCCTCTATCGCCCGCGTCCTTCCGTCGGCGCCGGGGCAGAGGATGCCGGCGAGCCGCTTGATGCTCGGCGTCGGGTCAATGTTGTGCGAAAGGCAGAAGTTCTGGATGAGCGCCTTCTTGTCCCTGAAGAAACGGGCCGCGTTCGTCGGATCGAACACCACGCGCGTCTTCTGAATGCGGTAATCGTGCACTCCCATCAGAAAGATGAGGAGCGATCTCTTCTCTTCGTCATCGGCGAGGAAGTCGGGCAGCCCCGCTATCTCGCCGTCGAGGGCGCGGAACCACCGCTTATGGGCCGCATCGGAAAGCCGTCTCTCCATCTCGAAGAAGCCGAGCCGTCGTTCCCCCGGCGAACCGAAGGCGAGCGATACTCCGGCCTCATAGCGTCTCACCACCGCCGAGTTGTCCACGATGGGGTCGAGAACGCGTTTCACTTTTTCGATGCTGCCCGCCCTGATCGAGTTGTCGTCAAGGTATATCGTCAGCCGTTCCTTCATCTTCAGGTCCCCCTGTCCGCATAGAGGATGGTTCGGTCGCGTCCCTTGCGCTTCGCGGCGTAAAGCGCCGTGTCGGCCTTCTCGATGAAATCCTCCTCGTTCTTCACCTCGTCCTCATGGAACGAAGCGATCCCCGCCGACAGCGTTACCGAGAGCCCCGAAAAACTCGTCTTGCCGCAGCGCTCCCGTATCTTCTCGGCGGTGTTGAAGGCTCCGGCCGCGCCCGTCCCCGGCAGAAGCAGGGCGAACTCCTCGCCGCCGAGCCGCCCGACATAGTCCGATCCGCGCACATTGCCTTTGAGCAGTTTTCCCACCTGCCGCAGGACCGCGTCGCCCATGAGGTGTCCGTAGGTGTCGTTGATGTTCTTGAAGAAGTCGAGATCTATGATGACGAGCGACAGAGGGAATCCGTAGCGACGCGCCTTTTCGACCTCCTTCCGGAGCATGCTCAGGAAGTGGCGCCGCGTCGCGACCTTCGTGAGCGAGTCGGTCGTCGCGATCTCGACGAGTTTCACATTCTCGAAGATGACGCCGATGCTGTCGGCGAGCATCTCGAGGAACTGTATCTCCTCTTCGATCAGAGATCCCTTCGAAAGCGCCCGTTCGAGGTACAGGTAGGCGCGTATCTCCCCCTGCAGGACGACCGGAACCGCGGCGACGGTGCTCCGCTCCCCGTCGCTCGCAGAAGAGGAGATCTCGGTGTCGGTGAACATCATGGGGCCGGCGAGGAACTCTATCTTGGCGGTCCTCAGCATTCGCTGCACCACATCCCCCTTGAAGCGTATCTCGTTGAATTTGTAGGTCTGTTGGGCGGCGTCCTTGATGAGGTAGTCCACTTGACGGCCGTCGTCGGAGCGGAACACTATCGCGACGAGGTCGGCGCCGAGCAGATCGAGTATCTTCTTGACGACGATCTCCATGATGCGGCTCACCTCGGTCTTGCCCGAGATCGCCTTCACGATGTCTATGATGTAGGCGTAGTTGCGGTTGCGGGCCCGCAGGATCTCCGTTTGACGGCGCGCCTCCTCGAAGCGGAGTCGTACGCGGGAAAGGATGTCCTCGGGACGGGACGCCTCCTGCGGCGCGGCGAGCGTCCGCTCGAGCTCGGCCAGCAGTGTCTCCGATTCGCCGCTGTCCACGAAGAACGAGAGGTCGCCGAAGAGCGCCATGAAGTGCCGCGCCTGCAGGACCGCCGCCTCGGTGCGCCCCTCTTCGAGAAGGCGGCGTACGAGGTCGGGCTTCTGTTTCCGCTCGCCGAGGAGCCGCGCCGTCTCGTACCGGTAGATGAGCCGGAAGAGCGGGATGTTGCTCGATACTCCTTCGCGTTCGACCCGCTCGACGATGCGAAGGAAGTCCTCCTCGTAGCCTTTCTTCGCCGCATAGACGGCGCGCGCCTTGAGATGGATAAGACGGTAGGTCTCGCCGGTCTCCGGCGCATGGGAAAAGATCTCCTCTATCTGCCGCGAAAGGTCAAGGAGGTACTCCCGGTCGCCCTCCGACATCGCTTCGAGGAAGATGAGGGCGCAGAGGCCGCGGAGACGGCGCCGGTCGTCGAGCGGCCGCCGCTCGAGGAACCGCCTCAGTTTTCCCCCCGCCTCGCGCGCATAGCCGCTCTCCCCCTTGAGCACATAGAGGTATATCTGGGCGGCATAGATGCCGACGAGATCGCTGTCGTGCTTTTCACGGAAAGAGAGCTCCTCGGCATTAAAAAGGAAGTTCTCGGCGAGCGAGAAGTCGCCCGTCTGTATGGCGTACTCGCCGCGGGCGAAATAGGCGAGCTTGAGAATGGTCGTGCCGCAGCCTTTGCGCGCGAACTCCATGGCGCGGTCAAGGAACGAGGGCGCCTCGTGCCACCGCCCGAGCAGTTGGGCGCAGAGCGCGAGGTTGAGGTAGGTGCGCGCGATGCGGAAGTGATCGTAGGAGCCGATGGCCAGTTTGAGCGCCTGCTGGAGGATGCGGTATCCCTTCTCCGTTTGCCCGAACCGCTGGAGGAACCGGAACGAGGCGGTCAGCGCATCGATGAGATAGGATGAGCTCCGGAGCCCTTTCGCACTCTCGATGAGGTCGTTGCGCGCCTTGAGGAGCGCCTGATAGTCGTCGCGTCGCTCGTACATCGCCTCGTCGAACTCGAGTTCGCGGAGCAGATAGCGCCGCTGGGGAGTGAACAGGCGGCCATGGCCCGCCGCGAGCAGTTTCCGAATGCGGCGCAGATGCGGAGCCGCCTTGCGGTAGTCCTCTCCTCCCCGGACGGCGATGTAGGCGCGCAGGAACGAGACGAACGCCGCGCGGTCGGGGGTGTCGGCGGCGAACTTCGCGACGAGCGAGAGCGCCTTCTGCGCCTCGCCGTTCGCCACGAGCGTACGGACGAGAAGGTCCACGATGAGATCGTGCCGCCATGTCTGGAACGCCTCTTCCAGAAGGGGGATGGCGCGGTCATAGAGGCCGAGGCGGTAGAATATGCGCCCGGCGAAGAGGGCGACCGCCGTCTTCTGCTTCATCGAAAGGATGTAGGGATGGTCGCGAACGATGCCGAGCGCCTCGTCGAGGAACCCCGCGGTGAGTTCGGTGTTGAGATGGAAGAACGAGCGGCTCGCCGATCGGAGGTAGGAGCGGAGCGCCGTCGCCGGATCGCCGCCGCGGAGGAAGTGATAGGCGGCGAAGGCGTGCGTGTTCACATCCTCGAGCGAATTGGAGGTGAGCAGATACTCGGCGTGGCACCGGTGGTGGCGCCGCCGCTCGTCGGGCGGCATCGCCTGATAGATCATCGCCTGAAGGCGCGGATGAACGATGCGTATCTTGCCGTTGCGGTATTCGCGGAGAAGGTAGTTGATCTTGAGTATGTCGAGGTTGTAGGAGAACTCGTCCTCGGTGAGCCGGTCGCCGATCACCGCGCGGAGCGCCGCGCGGGTCGTGAACTTGCGATAGATGGAGGCGACGCTCAGAATGAGCCGCTGCTTGTCGCTCAGCGAGGCGAGTTTCCGGCGGAACAGGAAATCGAGCGACTCGTGGGCAAGGATGTCATGCCGGAACACCACCCGCTCGCCGGCCTGCGCGACGAGCCCTTCCTCCTGCAGAAGGTGAAGGATCGAACGGAGCGTCTTGACGACGCCGCCGCTCGTCCGGTAGGCCCACGGAAAGAGGTCCTCATCGATCGCCTTGCGCGGGGTCCGGAGCACCGACTCTATGAAGTCGCGCGTCTCGGCGGGGGAGAACGGCGAAAGGGTGATGCGGATGTTCGCCGGGAACTCGATGAGCGCCGTGCCGTTCTCGGCGGTCACGCCGAGCACCGTGCATACCCGCCGGTAGTTCTCGGTGCGGGAGTAGAGTTCCTGGAATACGGCGAGCGAACGCTTGTCCACCTCGTGGAAATTGTCCACGAGGAGAAGAATCGGCCGCTGTTTCGCCGCCATCTCGAGAAGGTCGCCCGTAAGCGCCACGATGCGGTGGAGATCGCTCTCCGGCTCGGCGCTCTCGTCCCGCGGTGGCAGAGTGACCTGCCGGAACTCGGGATAGGCCCGAAAGTCGGGGAAGTAACCGGCGAGGAGTCCGCCCCATTTCATCGCTATCTGGTACCGTATCTCGCGGTCTATCCCTTCCCAGATCCCGCGGAGGATGTCGGCGGCGAGGTTGTAGGTCTCGGTGGCCGAAACGGCGACCGTCACGACCTCGCGGAAGGCCATGCGGCACCGGATCTCCTCGAGGAACCGGCTCTTGCCGACTCCCTGTTCCCCTTCGACGATGACGGTGGCGTCGAGCTTCGTCGCAAGGAAGTTGTCTATGATGCCGGTGATGCGCGACATCTCGGCGCGCCTGCCGACGAAGTCGGGGTCATGGATGACGACCCGACGGATCCGTTCCCCTTTTCGCGCGGCGCGACTCACTTTGAACCGCGTATCGATCTCCTCGAGTTCGTTGAGGAGGGTGAGCGCATCGGGGATCCGCTCCTCGGGGTTCGGCGCGAGAAGGCGGCGGATGATGCCCGCCATGTCGTGGTCGAATCCGTCGGGGAACGATATCTTCTCCGGGTCGAGCGCCTCGGCGGAAAGGATGCCGGGAAGTTCGGGGAACGGGAAAGATCCGCAGAGCGTTTCGTAGAAGACGAGCCCCATGCTGTAGAGATCGCTCCGGAAGCTGAAGGTGCCGCTTTGGAACACCTCCGGAGCGGTGTATCGCGCGGTCCCCCCGGCATCGGCGAGGTGCATCATCCGTATCGAGGCGAGACCGAAGTCGAGTATCTTGACCGCGTCGTGCGGCGTCGCCATGAGATTCGACGGCTTGATGTCGCGATGGACGATGTTGTAGCTGTGGATGTCGAGGAGTCCGCGCGCGGCGAGGACGAAGAGGCGAAGCACATCGGAAAGGCGCGATCCTTTGAGCGTCTCGAAGGTGCGGCCCTCCACATACTCCATCGTGAAGAAGGCCTCTTTGCCTTCCTCGTAGAAGTCGAACATGCGGACGATGTGTTCACTCTTCACGGCGCGGGCGACCGAGAACTCGGCGCGGAGCCGCTTCTTCTCGGCGCGGGTGAGGAGCCGCCGGTTCTTCACCCGCTTGAGCGCTATCGTCTCGCCGCGGCTCTCGTCCTCGGCGAGCCACACCTCCCCCATCCCGCCGCTCCCGAGCGGACGAATGAGTTTGAAACGCTCGAGAAGGACCTGTCCCTCTTCCGTTTTCATCGCGTGAAAAGACTTCCTCACCGCATAAGCCGCAGAGAACGATGATAGCCGGCAGAAGGCCAAAACTCAAGAAAACGGGGAACGGTAACGGGATATCCGATGGCGTAATTAAGTCGCCGACTTTCGTATGAACGGCTCCTGAATCACCCAGCGGCCATCGGCGTTTTCGGTCGCCGCCGCGGTGACGAGCGGTTTTTTGCGGTCAATGACGAGCCGCAGGCCGGTCGTGTCCACAAGGAAACTGACATCACCGTCGGAGTCGCCGGCGCCGAACCGGGGCCGCTGGTCGGGATCGGGATTCGGCAGGAACGGGTCACCGGCGGTCATGCCGAAGATGACGGTGTTTATCCAGCACCGCTTGCCGTCGCGGTAGGTGATCATCCGGTTCTCGCCATCTTTCACGGGGCCACACCCGACGAGGTCGGAAGTGAGTCTTCCATCGGGGCCAATGACATTCTCGATACCGATGACCCGCTCGGGCGGGATGCCGACCTTTTCGGCGCAGACCTCGATGATGTACTTCGGCGTCGCCGAAACGATCCATACCTCGAAACCGCTCTTTTCGAGCGCTCGGATGAGATCGGCGATCTGCGGGTAGACACGGATGAAGTCGGGCACCTCTATCCCGCCGATACAGCGTGTTGCACCGACAGGATTCTTTAGTTGCTCTTCGAATACCTCACGGGCTGCCTGCCGTATCTCATCGGGGGCGTTCCCCGCGAGCAGATGGGCAAGCCACGCATAGGCCGGCTCGGTGATCTTTTCATCGTGTCCCGCGAAGGCCGGTGCGCCGTCGGGCGTCGTTTGCAGGTGGTAGAGCCGAAAGATGAGCTCGGGCGTCGCCCCCTTTGCGAGTGCCGCGATCGCCGCGTCGGTGAGATACGGGCTCGTCTTACGCCAGTCGGCAGGGGTTCGTATCATCCCACGGTCCAAAAGGCCGATGAACGCGGCGTCGCCGATGTCGTTCTTGATGACGGTGTCGTCCCAGTCGAAGACCGCCACCTTGCGGCCGGGCCGCTTCGACTCGGCGGTAAGGAACGAGACGAGCGCCGCGTGATTCTTCGGATCCCAGCCTTGCGTGGAAAGCATGTCTCCTCCTCCGAAAGTCGCCCCACCATACCAGAGAAATAGGCAAAGCGCAACGACGCATTATTGACAGAAGTATCACCGGAGATTAACGGCACGCTAACAAATACCGGATACCCATTCAGCGTGAATGAAGGACCTGTGAATGGAGGACGCAGATGAAGAAACTCGTTATCATGACGACGCTCGGTGTGCTGTTCGGCGCGCTGGCGCTCGGCGCGCAGGAGGCGCAGGAGACAACGGTATCCGAAGATGAGACAATGGCAGGATCGGCGGTCGCCGCGCCCGCCGGGGCAAGCCCGGTCGAGGTGAAAAAGGAACCCGACTCCGCCTCCGGCTCCGCCGGGGCAAGGAAGGAAGAATCCTCGGTGCCCGACTGGGTGAAGAACCTCAAATTCAAGGGTGACTTCCGGTTCAGGTATCAGTACCAGAACTTCGAGGACGCGGTGAAGGACGACACGCTCGAGCGCAACCGGCTCCGCTACCGGGCGCGCCTCGGTCTCGAAGCCAAGGTCAACGACTGGGCGAAGGTCAACTTCGGTCTTGCCTCGGGCTCCTACGAGAGCAAGATAACGGCCGACCAGTTGGCGTCAGGGAAGGACATCAAGGCGTCGCTCGGGCAGGATCTCCGCTCGACCAACCAGACCTTCGACGACTTCTTCAGCCACAAGCCGGTCTGGATAGACTATGCCTACGCCGAATTCACGCCGTGGTCGTGGCTGACGCTTTCAGGCGGCAAGATGAAAAATCCGTTTCACACAGCCTCGGAACTCATCTGGGACGGCGACATCACCCCCGAGGGAGCGGCGGTCCAGTTCAAGTACCCAGTGATAGACGAACTGTCGCTTCTCGCCAACGCCGGCATCTTCGTCCTCGACGAGGTGAAGGCGCTCGACGACCCGATGATGGCGGTCGTGCAGGCGGGCGCGGCGCTCAAGGTCGGCGGCTTCGACGCGACGGCCACCCTCTCCTACTACGACCCGATGAACCTCGTGAACGCCGATACCAACACGAGCGAAGGAGCCAAGATGCGCGATTATGTCTATCAAGGCTACTACTGGAAGAATCTCGCCGCGGCGCTCGACGCCTCCTACACCATCAAGGAGAAGTACCAGATCGGCCTCATGGGCGAACTTACGACGAACCTCTACGACCTCAACAAGGACGCGCTCGGAGCGAAGGCCGACGACACCATCGCCTTCTTCGTGGGCATCAAGGGCGGCACCAAGGCGCTCAAGGATCTCGGCGATTTCCAGAGTTCGCTCTCCTACCGCCAGATCGGCATCGCCTCGTGGATACCGTTCCTCATCGACTCCGATCCCTTCGACGGCAATGTGAACGCCGAGGGTATCAAGTTCGATATCAAGGCGGGGCTTTACAAGAACTTCTCGTTCGCCGCGACGCTCAACTACTTCTGGACGCTCGACAAGAAGTTCAACTCCGACAAGCGTAACCGCGACCTTCTGCTCCAACTCGACCTCAACTATAAGTTCTAACCTTTTCCTGACAGCAAAAGCGTTTCTTTGTGGCAGGTCGATACGACGCAACACCAAAGAAAAATACGACAAAAAAGTTGCCATCGTATATTTTCTAAGCATATTATACGACAGTATCGTATAGATGGAGGCGCTCATGATCGACATTCTGCTCGCACGCAACAATCCATGGTGGGAGTCGGACTACACCGCCGAAGGTCTCATCCGCAGGGAGGGCGTTCTCTCGACGCTTCGTCCTCTTCTCACCGCCCGGCAGGCGCTATTCCTGACCGGACTGCGCCGGGTCGGAAAGACCTCGCTCATGAAACTGCTCATCACCGACCGTATCGCAAACGAGGGAGTTGACCCGCGCACCATCCTTTATGTCTCGCTCGACGACTATCAACTGGAGAAAAAGAGCGTTCACGAGATCGTCGAAGAGTTCCGGTGCATCCATCGTCATCCTTTTGACCGGCCACTTCTATTGTTCTTCGATGAGATAACCTACCGCGACCACATCGAGGTCGAACTGAAAAACCTCTTCGACTCACAGCCGGTCACCATCTGCGCCTCCTCGTCGAGCGCGCCGGTCCTGCGCGACAAAAAGGCGTTGCTCACGGGACGCGGGCGGATCGTTGAAATACTGCCGCTCGATTTCACCGAATACCTCATTTTCCGCGGCATCACCATCAAAGCGCGCGACAGACATCTGACCGATGTCTATTTCGAGGAACATCTGCGCGACGGCGGCATTCCCGAATTCGTCCGAACGGGCGATCCCGAATATCTCCGCAATCTGGTGGACGACATCATCTACAAGGACATCGCCGCGATACACGGTATTCGCAACATCCAACAACTCAAGGATATGTTCCTGCTCCTCATGGAACGGGCTGGAAAACAGGTGAGCATCAACAAGGTCGCCGCCATCCTCGGCATCTCTCCCGACACCGCAAAGCGCTATCTCGACCTGTTCGTCCGGACCTATCTGGTGCATGTCGTCCCGCGCTACGGGAAAACCAACGAACAACTGCTGGCGCCCAAGAAACTCTACGCGGGCGACATTGGCGTCCGCTGTTATGCGACCGGCCTGCGCGACAAAGGGAGCCTGTTCGAGAACTATGTCTACCTGAAACTCCGTTCACAGAAGCCGCGCTATGTGTACGAGGGGGGAATCGAACTCGACTTCGTGACCGAACGCGGAGAACTCATCGAGGTCAAGTACGGCGCGGAGATGAACGAAAAGCAGAAACGGCTGTTCGCCGAGTTTCCGGCAAAGGAAAAAAGGGTCATCGGATCGGTGACCGACGCGCTGTCGCTGTGAGATATGCACCTCGGCATCAACGACAAGTTCTGAAACCTAACCCAAGATTAACCGAACACTGGAACTTTCCTAATATTTCCTCTATACTTTCCGCATAGTGAGCGAACCTTGGGGAGGAGACCATGGCACGCGAACGAATCTTGGTGGTGGATGACGAGCAGGACATCCTCGAACTCATCCGCTACAACCTGTCACGGGAAGGATACCAGATCGAAACGGTGACCACCGGTGAGGAGGCGATAAAGGTCGCCCGCGACCGGCATCCCGACCTCATCATCCTCGATCTCTTGCTCCCCGGGATAGATGGTCTCGATGTCTGTCACGAGCGCAAAGGCGAGACGCGCACGAGCGACATTCCCATCATCATGCTCACCGCCAAAGGGGAAGAGAGCGATGTCGTCGCCGGTCTGGAACTCGGCGCCGAGGACTACATGACCAAGCCTTTCAGCCCCAAGGTGCTCATCGCGCGGGTCCGCAACATCCTGCGACGCAAGATGCGGAGCGCCGAGGAGAAAGAGGTCAAGATCATCGTCATCGAGAACATGAAGATAGACCCGTCGAAGCACAAGGTAACCATCGGCAAGGAAGACATAGACCTCACGGCGACCGAGTTCGCGCTCCTCATGTTCCTCGCCAAGCGCCCCGGCTGGGTCTTCACCCGCTCGCAGATCATCAGTGGTGTCAAGGGTGACGAGGAGCCGGTCACCG
>CAYNMQ010000044.1:0-11692 GCA_964398245.1 uncultured Spirochaetales bacterium
TCCCGACCTGGTCGTTTCGGTCCACTTCAATACCGACATCTTCATGCTCGCCGAGACGCGGGGGCTCGAAATATATTATCCCGCCGACGATTTTGGGCGTCCGCCGAAGGAGTCGTTCTCTCTCTTCGACCGCAACAACCGTTCGTTCGCCGTCGGCAGGTTCCTGCGCGACCGCTACCTGCGGTCGCCGCTTTTTTCCGAATGGAGACACGATCTGAACCTGTTCTCCCAGCGCGACCTCAAGATATTCCGCCTCACCAATGCGCCGATCGTCCTCCTGGAGATCGCCTACCTCACCTCGGCCGACGATCGCGCGCGGATCTGCAATGGGCAGTTTCTCGACGACATGGCGCGGTTCATCGCCGCCGCGATCGCCGAGTGGGCGGCGAAAAAATGAAGGTCCGCCGCCGTGGTCATGCCCGAAAAAATGGTGTTCTGATGAAAGTGGTGTATGATACCTCGATTTTACACGGAATATGCCTGAGTGCCTAGCATGAAGAGACTGGCCGATTTCGTTTTGGAACACCGATGGGCACTCATCATCGCTCACTTGGCGGTGGCGGCGGCGTTCCTCGTTCCCCTGAAAAACGCCACGGTCGATCCGGATGTCCAGAACATGTTGCCTTCCGATATGAAGGAGCGGATCGATCTCAGACGCATAGAGGACCTTTTCGGCGGAAGCGAGATCGCGCTCGTCATCATGGAGGCCGAGGATATCCTTGCCGAGGAGACGCTTGACCGTGCCGCGGAGATAGCCGTGGCGCTCCGGGCGATACCCGGCGTCGATCGCGTGAGCACGCTTCCCAACATCGGGCGCGACGAGTTCGCCGACGAGGAGCCGACGCCGGAGGAGAAACGGGCGAAACGCGAAGAGGCGCGGGCGGCCATCCGTGACAACGATCTGGTGTACGGCTCGCTCGTGTCCCGCGATTTCCACTACCTTGCCATCGTGGTGAAACTGTCCGCCCAGAGCCCCGAGACGCTGCGCATCACGCGGGACCTCCGCCGTGCGGTCGCCTCGGTGCCCGGACGCGAACGCGTTCTGTTCGGCGGTCTTCCTTTCGTGAAGGAGCGCATCTCGGAGGATGTGCCGAAGGATATGTTCTTCTTCCTGCCCGCCGGCATCTTCGTCATGATGCTCTTTCTGTTCCTTTCGTTCCGTCAGTTGCGGGGCGTGTTCCTCCCGTTCTCCATCGTTGCGATGTCCATGGTGGTGAGCATGGGGCTCATCCCTCTGTTGGGCTGGAAGATACAGACGGTCACGATGATCCTGCCGGTCATCATGATCGCCGTCGCGAACAACTATGCGGTGCATCTGGTGAGCCGTTACCAGCAGGACAACCGCGACGACTGCTCGCTGTCGAGCGTCGAGCTGGCGCGGCGCGGCCTCATGAGCCTCGGTGCCCCGGTCATCGCCACCGGCGTCACGACGGTCGGCGGATTCATGTCCATCCTCACGCACCGCTTGGTCCCGGCGAAACAGCTCGGCATTCTCGCCTCGGTCGGCGTGACATTCGCGCTTACCGCGAGCCTTCTCTTCGTGCCGGCGGTCCTTTCGCTGCTCCCGCGACCGAAGCCGATCATCACCGCCGATATCGGCAGGCGTCCCCGTCTCGAACGGGCGCTCTACCGGGTCGCCTATGCCGTTTCGAAGAGCCCTCTCCTCATACTCGCCGTCACGGTGGTGACGGCGATCGCCGCACTGTGTTTCATACCCCGTCTCACCGCTGAGTCGAACCTCGTGCGTTACTATCCGGAAGGGTCCGAGATCACCGAGACATCAATGATCGTGAACCGCCAGTTCGGCGGCGGGCAGATCGTCAATGTGATCGTCGAGGGCGACATCAAGGACCCCGCGACGCTCCGCGCCATCGAATCGTTCGAAAAAGAGATCATGAAAACTCCCGAGGTGGGGCGGAGCACCTCCATCGCGCGGCTTGTCAGACTCATCTCGCGGAATGTCCATCAGCGGGGGGAGCCGGGATACGACGCCATTCCCGATACCCGCGGCGCGGTCGACTTCTATCTTTCCGAGTATGCCAAGGCGGGCGATCCGGGAGAACTCTCTCACCTCGTTGACAGGGATTTCACCCACGCCCAGATCATGGTCCAGATAAACGACGAGGGCAGCGGCGCCATCAAGAAGGTCGTCGCGCGGGTGAACGAGCTTACGGCCCATGATCCACGCTTCGTTCTCGTCGGCGGTTCCGGCTACATCTTCGCCGCCCTCATGGAGGAGGTGGCGCGCGGCCAGATAACCTCCCTCATCCTGTCGGTCCTCATCGTCGCGATCCTCGTGATGCTCCTTTTCCGTTCGGTCGTGGCGGGGATCGTGGCGGCGATACCGCTCGCGTTGGCGCTCGTGCTCCTTTTCGGCATCATGGGCGCCGGGGGCATACCGCTCGACATCGCGACCGCGATGCTCTCTTCGATCATGATCGGCGTCGGCGTCGATTACACCATCCACTTCCTGTGGCGCTACCGCGAGGAGCTCGCCTTGGGGAAGCCACCCGAAAAGGCGGTCCGCAAGACGCTGCGCACCACCGGCCGCGGCATCATCTTCAACGCCGTATCGGTCATGGTCGGGTTCTCGGTGCTCATGTTCTCGGTCTTCATGCCGATAAAGTTCTTCGGCCTGCTCATAGTGCTCGCCATTTCGACCTGTTTGGCGGGAGCGCTCTTCATCATGCCTGCTTACTGCATGATCTTTCGCCCCCGCTTTCTCGAGAAAGGACGATCGTCGTCCGCGTGACGGTCGGCGGTTCAGAACTCCTCGGTGCCTATCAGGCGCATGAGGTGATCGCCCGTCCTGCGGTCGTCCGCCACGAACAGGTAGTCGCCCTCCTTCCCCTCCCAGAAGAGCATGTCCTTGCCGTGCCGCGAGAGGCGCTGGGCGCGGCAGGTAAGGTCGGGAACGCAGGCGCCGTCGGCGAATATCTTCTTGAGATCCTTGTGAGGCCGCGTGACGAGCAGGGTCCCCTTGCCGTGCGGTCCGGAGATCTTCATGGAGGCGGCGGGCTGTGTGCCGAGGTGGGAGAATCGCGCCTTGACGATCGGCTGTTCCTTGACGAAGCGGGGGAGATTGGTGCGGGGGAGATCGAGGTTCTTCCGGAGGGCTGACTCGATATCGTCGCTTCCTACGAACTCGTCGGGCAGTTTCGATTCGTGTGCCTGCATGATCTCGCCGATGAGCAGGTCGTTCCGGTGATCGAGCGCCGCAAGGTAGGCGTAGACGAGCGCCACGAAAAGGATCGCGCCGGCGGGGCCCCCGTCAAGAAGGAGAACGGGACGCGGAAGAAGGCCGAACATCACGCTCAGAGACGCACGCCGTGGCCCGGGAGCGGTCCGGATCAGGTCCTCGAAGGCGAGCCGTTCAGTGGAAGAAAGACGCTCTTCCTCGGCGGTCGCGCGCAGGAGGCCCTTAAGGCGGCGGAGGTCCTCGTAACGGGATCGGCAGAGGGAACATTGTTCAAGGTGGGCGGCGACCTCGGCACTCTCGGCGTAGGAGAGCTCACCGTCAGCATACTGCTCGATGAAGAGCCGGTTGTCGTCACATGACCGAACGCCGCTCATGGCGATCCTCCCGTGAAAAAGGAATGATGCGCAGTTCCGTCGCGGCGGGGGCGAGACGCTCCTGAAGCGCCGCGCGGCCGCGGTGAAGACGGGACATAACGGTGCCGATAGGGATGGCAAGCCGTTTCGCCGTCTCCTCGTAGGAAAGTCCTTCGACATCTACGCAGTAACACACCTCCTGTTGTTCCGGCGAAAGTTCGGCGAATGCGGCGAGGAGCCGGTCGCGGAGCAGCGGGTCGCCCGATCCGGTCTCGCTCGCGACACATTCGTCGAATGATGACGACTCTTCGTCGACAAGGTCGGAAAAGGCCGTTTCGCGTGATGCCGACCGTTTGGCGATGAGGTTTATCCAGTTGTTGCGGAGCACGCGGAAGATCCACGAACGGAACGATTCACGCTCTTCGTAGACACTTCCTTTTTTGGAGAGGAGATGCACGATCGTCTCCTGCATGAGATCAAGAGCCCAATCGCGCCGACCGGTGATGAAAAGGCTGTAGCTGAAGAGAAGGTCAAGGTTCTCGCTCAACAGGTCCCTGAGATCCCTTTTTCCGCGCAACAGCGCCATTCCTACCGCCAATAACCGGACTCGGTACTCCTAACATTCGACAATGAAGGATTATTCCCTTTTCGGCGGCGGTCAAGTCAAAAAATGTGGAAGTCGGACGGCGAATCGCTATAATCGTTCTTTGACTAAGGGTGCCAAAGGAGGATCCCATGCAGGTAAATCGAACCATTTTCCGCCAGTATGATGTGCGCGGCATCGTCGGGCAAGACCTGACGGACGAGTTCGCCCACACGCTCGCCCGGGGAGCGGCCAGTTATTTCAAAAAGAAGAATCCGTCCCTTACCACGGTGAGTATCGGTCACGATGCGCGCCTTTCCTCGCCCGGGTTCGCGAAGGCGCTCATCCGCGGATTCAACGATTCGGGCATCGATACGATCTTCATGGGGATGGTCCCCACGGGACTTTCCTACTTTTCGCTGTTCACTCTTCCCGTTCAGGGCGGCGTCATGATAACCGGTTCCCACAATCCGCCGCGGTACAACGGGTTCAAGATAAACTTGGGCGACCTGCCGGTTTATGGCGACGGGATCCAAGAGATAGCCGACATCATCGAAAAGGAGGATTTTCTGGCTCCGGCAAAGAAAGGCGGCAACCGTGAGCATAACATCATCCCCGATTTCGAGGCGTATATCCTCAAGAACATACGCATCAAGAACCCCGAGCGCCTGAAGGTGGTCGTCGATGCCGGCAACGGAGTAGGCGGATTCGTCGCGGTACCGATCCTGCGGAAGATGGGCGTGCAGGTCATATCGCTCTACGAAGAGCCGGACGGCAACTTCCCGAACCATCATCCCGATCCGACGGTGATCGAGTATATTCAGGAGCTCATAAAGACCACCAAAAAGGAGAAGGCTCATGTCGGCATCGGTTTCGACGGCGACGCCGACCGGCTCGGGATCGTGGACAAGAACGGCGAGATCATCTGGGGAGATCAGATACTCACCATCTTTGCGCGCGCCGTTCTCAAGGATGTCCCGGGGGCGACGATCGTCGGCGAGGTCAAGTGCAGCAAGACGCTCTACGACGACATCAAGGCGCACGGCGGACACGGCATCATGTGGAAGGCGGGGCACTCGCTCATCAAGGCGAAGATGAAGGAGGTCGGTGCGGCGCTCGGCGGAGAGATGAGCGGCCATATCTTCTTCAAACACCGTTTCTTCGGTTACGATTGCGCCATCTACAGCATGTTCCGGCTCCTTGAGATACTGTCCGCACGCGACGATCTCGATGTCCGCCGTCTGCTCGACGGCATCCCGCGGATGGTGAGCACCCCCGAGCTCCGTTTCGAGGTCGAGGAAGAGAAGAAGTTCCCCTCGGTGGCGAAGACGGTGGCCTACTTCAAGAAGCAGGGCTACGATGTCAACGACATAGACGGCGCCCGCATCACCTTCTCCGACGGCTGGGGGCTTCTGCGCCCTTCCAATACCCAGAATGTCATCGTGATGCGCTTCGAGGCCGAGAGCGAGAAGCGCCTCGGAGAGATACGGGCGCTCATCGAAGAGAAGGTGCGCGAATATTTGAAATAGGCTGCCGCGGAAAACGAGGGGAGTGAATCATGTCGAAGACACTGGTGATGGTCCTTGCGGGCGGGCAGGGGACCCGGCTCATGCCGCTCACGGCGGAGCGGGCGAAGCCGCCGGTGCGCACGCAGTTCATGTCGACCTCGCTCAATCAGCACATTCCGCGACACTGCGGCCTCTCAATGCAGTTCAACCAGTATGGCGGACCGGTGCCGGCGCAGCAGCGGACCGGCGACAACTGGTATCTCGGCTCCGCCGACGCGGTCTATCAGAACCTCAACATCCTGCGCGACGAGGCGCCGGAGCATGTCTTCGTCTTCAGCGGCGACCACATCTACAAGATGGATGTCACCCAGATGTTCTCTTTCCATCTCCAGAAGAACGCCGACATGACGATCGCCGCGATACCGGTGCCGGTCAAAGAGGCGTCGCAGTTCGGCGTCATCGAGGTCGACGCCGACTGGCGGATGGTGGGGTTCGAGGAGAAACCGAAGAACCCCAAGAGCATTCCGGGGAACCCGGAGCTCGCGCTCGCAAGCATGGGGAACTATATCTTTAAGACCGGTGTGCTCGCCAAGGCGGTGATGGACGATGCGGAGCAGAAAGAGAGCGTTCACGACTTCGGCAAGAACATCATCCCCGCGCTCTATCCGAACAAACGGGTCTATGTCTATGACTATCTTTCGAACAAGATAAAACTGCCTGACAGCGACCAGTACGAAAAGCCGTACTGGCGCGATGTGGGGACGATCTGGAGTTACTGGGAGACCCACATGGAGCTCGTCTCGGTGAGTCCCGCCATCAATCTTTATAACCGCAACTGGCCGATCTTCGGATTCCCCGATGTCAACATGCCGCCGGCGAAGTTCGTCTTCGCCGACGAGAAGAACAAGCGCGTCGGCCTTGCGACCGATTCGCTCGTTTCGGTCGGGTGCATCATCTCGGGCGGCCGGATAGACCGCAGCGTCCTTTCGCCGGGGGTGCGCATCAACTCGTATGCCATCGTTGAGAACAGCATCATCCTTAACAACTCGAACATCGGCCGCTACTGCCGCATCCGCAACACCATCGTGGACAAGAATGTCGTGGTGCCTCCCGACACCGAGATAGGCTATGACCCCGAACAAGACAAGGCGCGCGGCTTTACCGTGAGCGACGAAGGCATCGTGGTGGTGCCGAAAGGGTATAAGTTCTAGAGACCCTCATTCCAACCTTCTCCCTCTCAGGGAGAAGGAGCATCTCTTCCTCTCCCTGTTGAGGGAGAGGATAGAGGTGAGGGTTTTTACCTCATCCCCAACTGTTCCATGAAGAACGCCCACTCCATCGCCGCCTCGGCGATGCGCGCTTCGGTCCCTTTCCCCTGACCGTGTCCCGCCTTGGTCTCGACGAAGAGGAGGATCGGGGTCTTCGCAGCGTTCGCCCACTGGAGCACCGCCGCCATCTTCTTGGCGTGGAGCGGATGGACGCGCGAGTCGTGCTCTCCGGCGGTGATCAGCACGGCGGGGTAGCGTTCCCCCTGACGCACCTTGTGATAAGGCGAGTAGCGATAGAGCCATTGAAACTGTTCCGGATCGTCGGCCGAGCCGTATTCGCTGACCCAATAGCGGCCGATGAGGAACTTGTGGAAACGCACCATGTCGAGGAGCGGCACCGCCGAGAGCGCCGCCGCGAAAAGTTGCGGCTCGCGCGTGACGAGCGCACCGGTGAGAAGCCCGCCGTTACTGCCGCCGGAGATGCCGATCGTCGCAGGGCTCGCCCACTTCTCGGCGATGAGCCAGCGTATCGCGTCGGCGAAGTCATTGAAGCAGGTCTCCTTCTTGCCGAGCATGCCGGCGCGGTGCCATGCCTCGCCATACTCGCCGCCGCCGCGGATGTTGGCGACCGCGAACACGCCGCCCCGCTCGATCCACGCCCAGTTGGCCGGCGAGAAGTGGAGCGGGTAACTGACATTGAATCCGCCGTAACCGGCAAGCACCGTCGGGTGCGCCCCGTTTTTTTCGATGCCCTTCCGGTGCACGATGAACATCGGTATCTTGGCGCCGTCGGAAGCGGAGTAGAACACCTGTTCGGTCGTTACCGTCGAGGGATCGACCGGCACATTCGCGCGGAAGAGTTCCCCGGTCCCGCTGTCGGGTGTCCAGCGGAGGATCGTCGGCGGATAGGCGTAGCTGGAGAAGGAAAGGAAGAGCTCTTTCTCGTCAGGGGAGCCGCTCAAGGCGTGCACTGACCCGAGTGTCGGGAGCGTGACCGCCGCGGCTCTTTTCCCGGCGAGGTCGAAGATGGCGACTTGCGATGCGACATCGTGCAGGTAGTGGACCGCGATATGGTCGCCGCTCACGACAAATGAGTCGAGGATGTCTTTCTCGTGCGCCGGGATGAATTCCTCCCACGCGAGCGTTTCGGCGTCAACGCGCAGTATCTTCCAGTTCAGGGCGCCGTCGCGATCGGTGCGAAGGTATATCTTGCCGCGGAAGCTGCCGCCTTCCCAGATGTTGTCGAAGTTGTCCACGAGCGGCCGGATCGCCTTTTTTTGCGTATCGTACAGCGTCAGCCGTGCCTTACCCGAGGCGCCTTGGTACTCGAAGATAATCCGCCACCGTCCCGTTTCGTCGAGCGTCGAGACGATGATCCCTTCTTTGAGCGTCGCCCGTGCGATGACGGCATCGTTTTCGGGGTCGTCGCCGATGCGATGGAAACGAACCGACTGGTCGGTATCTATCTCGCCGGGACGGTCGCCATCGAGTTTGCGGGTGTAGAAAAAGCCGCTCTCGTCGGGAAGGAAGCTGACCGCGGCATAGCGGCATCCCGGAATGAGAAGTCCGGTCTCTTTGCGTGCCGCCACATCGTAGAGGTGGAGCACCGCCTGGAACCAGCCGTTCTCGGAAAGCCCGTCGGCCACAGATGTGCCGCTCGGCGAAGCCTCCCACCAGTCCATATCGATGGTTCCTTCGGCCGAGAGAGCGTTCGGGTCTATGAGCACGGTATCGGTCTTGTCTTCACGCAGGTAGAGGACCGGCTGGTTCTGAAGGCCCGTCGTCTTGCGGAAGAAGAGTTTTCCTTTCCGGGGGACCGGCGGCTGCATCTTGTCGAAGTTCCAGAGTTCGGTCAGCCGTTTTTTTAGCGGCTCATAGGAAGGGAGTGACTCGATATAGCGCATCGTGAAGGCGTTCTGTGCCTCGGTCCACGCCTGCACCGCCGGATCGTCGGTCGCTTCGAGCCACCGGTAGGGATCGGCAACTGCGACGCCATGGAGCGTCTCGACGAGATCCTCCCGTTTCGTTTCGGGATAGGGCGGCAGCGGTCTCTGTTGATGGGCGACGACCGGGCCGCGCCAGCAGGCGGCGATGAGAACGACGGCGCACAGGAAGAGCGAACGATACATGGGACACCTCCGACATCAGTACGCCGCCACTGTATCCCCGAACGGGATATTTCGCAAAAAAAGAGTGTCAGGCGCGGTGCCGGTCGATCCGCTCGTAGCGGTTCACATTGGCGGCGAAGACCTCGATGCGGGCGATGGTGTTCGGCGGATAAGGTTGCCCGTCGTTCTCGAGCGCGATGACGGGGTAGCCTTTTCGCTTCGCCCACGGGGCGTAGACCCCCTCGATGAGACGCCCGGGGAGACATCCGAAAGGGGCGATGATGGCGATGCCGGCGTAGCCGTCGTCCATGCCTTCGGCCGCGACAGCGGGCGAGATGGTGGCTTCGCTCTCGAGTTCGGGCGAGACGAACTCCCGTGCGCCGAAGCGGAGGGCGCGGTCGAGGTCGCTCGGCGCCTCGGGAAGAAGCCCGGTCGGCAGAAGCGTATCGAGTATCTTTCGCTCGACGCGGCGCATCCACCACTGCTCGATGCCGAGCACGGTTCGTCGGCGCACCCAGTCGGGGCGAAGCATCACCGATATCCCTTCGTCGCGCCGGCGACGGGAAAGAAGGTATCTCTGCGACCAGTCGGTATAGTGGACCCATTCGCTGATACCGGTCGCCTTGGGGAAGATGTCGTTGGCAACGAGGAGGTCGAATATCTCCTGTGTCGAGAAAGAGTCGCGCCGGACATAGATCTCCCCGACGATAAGCACCTTGCGGATATCGGCGAGAGTTCGTCGCTTGGGAATGGCGGCAAGCCGCACCGCGGCATCGGCGAGCGTACGGTCGAGCGTCCGGGTGTCGCGCCGTTCCGCCGCCGAGAGGATATCCCGCCACACCTCGTCGAACACCTTGAGTCCCGCGCCGGGATCGGCGGCAAGCAGGCGGATGCCGGTGCGGATGTCGGTGAAGCAGTCTGAAATGACGACGCCGCGCCACATGTCCCGGGCGAAGGTGCGGCCGATCTCGCGGTAGGAGTTGTTGCTGTCTCCGGCGACGACCAGCACATTCTCGAAGCCGAGGTCGGCGAAGAGCCGTTCGTAAAAGACATGGTATTGCCCGGTGCGACAGGGACCGGTCGTGCTCGGGACATAGATGAGCCGTATCTCGTCGGGATCCTTCGGCGGGTGCTGTTCGAGATATTGAAGAACCGTTCCGAGCACGAGAAGCGCCGGGATGCATTCTTTGCCCGATGCGACATTGCGCGCCAGTTGCGTCGAGCGGATGTCGGGTGTCGGCAGATGTTCCGCCCGGATGCCCTGCTTGCGGGTGATGGAGACCGTTATCTCGACGGCGAGGTCGCCGAGCGAGGGCCAGATGAGGGTGACGCGCGGATCGTGCAATCCTATCGGTCCCCCGCTTTTTTCATCGACGACGACGAGAGCCTGCCCCCGATGTTCGATATGGTAGCGCCGCTTGGGGGTCGTGTCGGCAAGATGAGCCGCGTGGCGGCGATAACTTTCGACGATGTCGAGGAAGGCCTCGATGCGGGTGTCTATGCCGGCATCGGCGGTGTGCGAATCTATCTCGAGGATGAGGTATGGTTTGCGTCCCATCATCCAACGGAGATAGTGGAGCATGAAGGAGTCGGGAGCGCAGGAGAAGTTCGAGATCCAGACGAGGTAGAGGTTCGGCGTCTCTTTGACGCGGCGCACCGCCTTCATGTCCTGTTGGCCGTAGTGCCAGTACATGTTGGGGAAGATGTCGGCTTCGGGGTCGTAGATGAGGTCGTAGGGGACCACCGTGACGCCGCGCGAGAGCAGTTTGCGCGGAATGCCCATGTTCGCGTCGCGGGTGAAGGCGTTATAGGGGCGGCCGAGGAGCGCCACATAGAGCCGGTCGGGATTCGCGCGCATCTCGGCGCGTATCTCTTCGCCCTTTCGCCGGTAGTCATCGAGGAATTTGTGATAGTGCGCGATGGCGGCATCGTAGGCGCGGGCGCCTTCCTGTCGCGAAAAGCCGAGTTGTTCGGCGACCGTTTCGAAGTCGGCACGACTCTTTTCCCACCCGTCGCGGAACGAGACGACCGGTTGGAGCACTTTTGTCTCGTCGAGCGCGAAAGCCTTGCGCGCGTAGTAGGGGAGTCCTTGGGTGAGCGGGCAGGTACAGGCCTCGCGTGAGGCGGGATCGAGCGTCGGCATATCGCGGAAATGGGGCAGGAAGAGATAGTCAACGCCCCGTTTGATGAGGTCGCCGATAGCGCCATGGGCGATCTCGGCGGGGTAGCAGTAGTTGCTCTCCTGTCGCTGGACACCTTCGGGAAGGATCGATCCGGAGAGCATGGTCTTGACGCCGAGCGTATGAAAGAAGGTGGCGTAGAAGGGCCAGTGCGAGTGTATCGAAAATGCCACCGGGACACCGACCACCTTGTCGGTGCGCGGTAGAAACGAGGCGGGATCGGGCGCCCCCACCGAGAACATCTGTTCGGTACGCCATGCGACGAGGTCGGTGACGCCCGACTCGTCGAACGAAGAACGGCGGCGGGCACCGGTGTATTTGGAGCAGCGGCCGCCGAAGGGGTAGCGTTTGCCGCCGGCTTCGAGATTACGGATGGGACAGAGGTTCTCGCAGGCGCGGCAGATGAACTCGCCGCGGTTCACGATCTCCTTTTCGATGAGCGCGTCGAGGTCGAACGAACCGGCGGGAAGGAAGCCCTCGTCGTGTTTCATCT
>CAYNMQ010000045.1:0-10461 GCA_964398245.1 uncultured Spirochaetales bacterium
TACGGCGGGGTCATAAAGTTTACCGCTCGCCGTGGTGATATGAAGCGTTCCCTCGCCGGTATCGTCAGCGATGGTGAATGTCCCGTCGCTTGACATGGAGCGGATGCACTGGATCTGAGCGCCGCCACCAGAAATGGCCATATCACCGTACATGGCTACTGCCTGTGCCGCGGTCATTTGTTTCGTGCCCGGCGTAATCTGATTGTCGGGGAGCGAGAATCCGAAGAAGCGAAGGGTTCCTCCCATCGAGAAGCTTTCGATCCACGCGACCATGATGGTGTTGCCATTTTGGATCGTCGCCATGGGGAATCCAAAATTGCCGAAGACATTTATTTTGCTGTAGGTGAATTCTTCCTCGAGATGAGAGAAAGTGACATCTCCTTCACCTCCTTTGAGCTGCGTCGGGTCGGTGCTCGTGTTGATGGCGCCGGTGAAGTCGAAAGAGAAGGTGCCTGTTTGAGTGAGGGTGTCGGGAACGCACTTGCCCGAGTTCCAGTGATAACCATCGTCGCATACGCATTCGGCACCGTTCGGTCCTTCTTCACAGTGACTGTTTTCGGCATCACAGGTGATGTCGTCGCAGGTAAGCGGCGGCGTGTCGTTATCAGGTGTCACCGGAGCATCATCGGGGATGACGGGGTTATCGGGTACGATGTTGTCGGGCTTCTCTTCGTCGGTAACTGTTTCATCTGGTTGCTCTTCGTCGGTCAAGATCTCATCGGTCAAGACCTCGTCACTAGTTTCCTCGTCGGTTTGCGTAAGGTTGTCGTTGTCACTTGTTGCCGGCGTGTCGGTGACGACGGTGTCGTTGTCGGTGCGCGAGCGGGTGGCATCGTCGCAGGCGGCAAGCATAAAGAATATCGCCGCAAACGACAGGATAACCATAGCATGCTTCATCATGATATTCCTCCCTCGTGAATGAAACCTCCGAAAAAGGATTCTAGAAAGGGTGCCCTGCAAAGTCAAGAGGTGTTGTAAGACGCCACGAAGATTTGTAAGTGTTCGCAGTTGCTGGATAAAACTCGAAGGAATGGGACTTGCTCAAAGAAAAAAGATGTCTGTGGAAAAAGGAACATTCTTCAAGGGAGAGTGGTCATGAGAAACGCTATCATGTTTTTAGCAGCAACCTTGCTCACAACGATCGCAGCAGCAGTTGAACAGCCTTTCGTCGGCGGACTCAATGAGGTCGAACAGTGGTTGATGATGCGGGGTATCCCGGTGGTTTCGGTCGGCGAGAAAGTGCCGATGATCGTCAATGGCACCGAGACCGGCTACAAGGTGTTCCGCGGCGTCGTCGGTCTCGTGATGACGGTGACTCAGAACGGGATGGAGGGACAGGGCGCCTGCACCGCGTCGCTCATTGATCCCGAGGTGCTCCTCACGGCGGGACACTGCGTTTATCTCAAGGAGAACGGGCAACTGGTGCTCGATGCCGTTGCCGATCCATCGAAAGTGGTGGTGCGCAATGGTGCCAACATGTTCGCGGGCGATCCGCTCGCCTATCCGCTGGCCATCAAGAAGCACGATACCTGGACCGGCGACATCTCGTCGTGGTGGGGCGAGAATGTGGATATGGCGGTCATCCATCTCGATCGCAAGATATATCACCTCGAACTCTACGGTATCCGCAATAATCCGGCAGAGGTCGTGGGAGAAACGGGGAAGATAGTCGGTTACGGTATCACGGCGACCAACGCCATGGATTCGGGCATACACCGGATGGGGGACGCGAAGATATTGAAACTCAAGCCCTACGGCCGCAACATCATGGAGATCGGCGATCCTTCGGGCAGTTGTCAGGGCGACTCGGGCGGGCCGTTTCTAACGCTCCAAAACGAAAAGTATGTCGTTTCGGGCATTACTTCGTTTGGGACCGGAACCTGTTATGCCGATCATGGCGGTTACTATACTTATGTCCTGCCCTATCGTAGCTGGATAGATGCGGCGGTGCAGGAGTTCACGGGCCACGGACTTGTCGAAACGCTTTCCTGTGGCGACGATGACGACGAATGCCAGCCGGGCGACGAAGTGGACTGCGGCGACATGAGCGAAGAGTTCCTTCCCGGCATCATGGCGCCGTGCCGTGAGGGGTGCTGGGGATACGATCTGACCGTTTGTCAGGAAAAACCACCGGTCTGCGGTGACGGTAAGATAAAGGAGCCGGAGGTGTGCGACGGCAATGCGGTGGATTGTGCGTCGCTCGGGCAATACAAATCGGGCATGTTGGCTCCCTGCAACGACTCCTGTGACGGCTGGGATGCCTCCGGTTGCGTTGCTACGGTGTGCGGCGACGGCGTCAAGGAAGGGAACGAGTTCTGCGATGGCAACTCGACCGACTGCTCGACGCTCGGTAACTACGCCGAAGGGACCATGGCGCCCTGCAAGGATGACTGCACCTACTTCGACACCACGCCGTGCCAGCCGCCGATCCCCGATGCCGACACGGTGAAACCGGACAACACCGTCATGCCCGACAGTACGGTGAACGACGACACCGCCACAACCGATGAAACAGAGGCGCCTGATGAGATGGCGACTGCTGACACGGAAGAGTCCTCCGACGAAGGAGTCATTGTTCCTGATGTTGAGACCAAGCGCCGCGCGAGCGGTTCAGGGTGCGCGCTTCTCCTGTTCTGAACCCTTCTTGTCGAGATCTACCAGTTCGTAGCGGGTCGTGCCGAGCCCGATCTTTTCGCCGTATTCGAGCTGCGGTTTTCCCGAGACGCCCGAGCGTTTGGCGAAGGCATCTTTGGTATGGATCGCCGCGTTGACGAGGTCGAACGATGCGGCGTCTATGGCGACCATGTCGGTGGATGCCAGAATGCCGATGTCTTTGACGAACGGTTTTGCCGCTCCTGCCATACAGTCGCAGTCGGGTGAGATGTCGGCGAGCACATTGAGGTAGACCATGTGCTTGTTGTCGCGGATGATCTTCGCATACTCGACCAGTTTTTCCATGAACGCCGGGGTGTCGGTCGAACCCCACGGGACGCCGTAGACGCGGGTCGGACAGAGGCCGATGCACTTGGCGCAACCGATGCACTTCTCGGGATCGATGATTACCTTCGGTTCTATCGTTATCGCCTTGCCGGGGCACTGCGGGACGCAAACGCCGCACTTGATGCACTTCTTGCCGTTCACGGTCGGGATGGTCGAGGCGTGCATCGCCATCTTCCCGGCGATGGCCCCGAGTCCCATCGCGACATTCTTTATCGCGCCGCCGAACCCCGCCCCCATGTGTCCCTTGAAATGCGAGAGCACCACGATGGTATCGTAGTTGTTCATGTGCGATCCGACGATCGCCTTTTTGATGTGTTTGAGTCTCTTCGCGGGGTATTCGATGGTGCCTTCGCTGTCGAGGATATCGATGGGGGCGTAGGTGAAGCCATGCTCTTTGGCCAGCGCGATGTGGCTCTCGGTGTAGCGCCGCTTGCCGACATAGAGGACATTGGTCTCGACGAACGACGCCTTGAGCGAGAGGACGAGGTCCTTCATGAGCGCCGGCTTGACATAGTATTTATTGCCCTCTTCGCCGAAGTGGACTTTAAGACCGATACGGTTCCCCTTCACGGCGGGATGCACTTTCTCGAAGACCTTCATAAGGCCCGCCGGTGAGAGGTCGCGGGTGAAGTAGACCTTGGCCGGCGCCGGCGCTTTTTCGTTCGCGGGGATGGTGCCTTCCGAGACCAGCAGGCATACGAGCATGATGACAAAACGAGCGTTCATAGAAAAAGTCTACTTAAGATTTGCTATCTTTACAAGTCGCCGTTTTGCCCACTCCTTGCCCCGTTCGTTGGCGAGGTAGGTGAGCAGTTCCTCGGCGGTGTGGAAGATGCGGCCCGAGAAATCGCGCAGATCGGGGCCGTGGCACTCATCCTGCGTCACCTGCGGGTAGTCGCCGCAGATGAAGGGGCGGTCGGCGTAGATGCGGCATGTGCCGTCGTCGGCAAGCATCCGGCACCGGCCCGACACCATGAGCGACCACTGGCGCCCCTCTTTGAGTATCTTGGTGTGCGGATTGAAAAGGAACCACAACAGTTCTTCGAAACTTCGTTCGCTCCGCGGTTCGCTGGGGATGTCAATGATGATATAGCGACAGCAGGCGCTTCCACAGGCGATGCATTGGTCGAGGGAAATAGCGCCCGGTCGAGGCGATTTAGTGGCCATGGCGAGGTCCTCACAACTTCTTTCGACGACACACGACTCAACCTATAGCGGAACATTCCCGACAATACAAGGGCTTCGAGATTTCTTCGATTGACTTGGAATCGGAGAAAGATATAATGTTTTTGTCCGAGCAATCCGAAAGAAGAGAGGAGGTGCCGATGAGATGGTTCGTCCTAGTAGTAGTGGCGCTCTTGGTAGCGGCGTGCGAAGATGGCACGCGGCGCATCTATCCCAATCCCGATAACGGAACGGGAACGGTTGACACCGATGACCTGTTCGACGGCGATGCCTTGCTGCCGGACGATTTGATCGAGACCGACACCGAGCCGCTCGTGAACGATGACGGCCAACTGATCAATGACGACGGGCAATTGATCAACGACGACGGTGAACTCATCAACGACGACGGTGAACTCATCAACGACGACGGCGAACTGGTTAATGATGACGGCACAGTAATAACGCCCGATGATACGGCCACTGACGATACGGTCACCGACGATACCGTCACCGATGACACTATGACCCCCGATACCGTGACCGCCGAAACGGTCACTCATACCCCGATCCCGGACGATGCTACCGTGGTGAATGACGACGGTGTTGTGGTCGCCGACGATAATACTGTGATAACCGACGATGGCCCGGTGATAACGCCCGATGACGGTGACATCGTTCAACCCGACCTCGATGTGGACACCTGCGAGTGCTCTACCGGTGTCTGTTGTGACGGTTGTCATTTCCGTTCGCCATCGTATGTGTGCCGTCCGGCCGTTGACGCCTGCGATGTCGCCGAATACTGTACCGGTAACAGCGCCTCCTGTCCCGCGAACGGTTTTGCCTCGCCCGATACGGCTTGTGATGATGGTATCTTCTGTAATGGTGAAGACGCTTGCAACGGTAACGGTGGTTGCACCACACATCCCGGCAATCCGTGCGGTAATTTCGTCTGCAGCGAAAATCAGGAGAAATGTTGCGATCCCGGCTGGGCGGGAGCCGACTGCGAGATCTGTGTCCGCTTCGTGACACCTCCCGGCATGTTACCCGTGGTGGGCGACGGACTCTCGTGGGCGACGGCGTTCACCGACATTCAACAAGCGATAGACTCCGCGAACAACGCAAGCGCCGCGACCTGTGAGGTGTGGGTGGCGAATGGGACTTACTATGTGTACAAAACGGCGACGAGCGACGCAATCCAATTGAGAGGAAAAGTGCCGCTCTACGGTGGTTTTGCAGGTACCGAGTGGGTACGGGAGGACCGCGACTGGGTAACGAATGTGACCGTCATTGATGGGCGTCAGTCCTCATCGAGCGGTAACCGCGTTTCACATATCATGTTCGGTGAGAACAACGCGCTCGTTGACGGATTCACCATCCAAGAGGGGAGGGCAGTCACCGGTAACGCGTCCAACTATGTCGAGGGCGGTGCGATGTACATCCGGAACATCGCGAACATGACGGTCCGGAACTGTATCTTCACGATGAACACGGCGATCGTACAAAGCGATGACACCTATGCCCGCGGCGGCGCCATCAGCGCTCTCAACTCGACGACCACCCCGAATAACCTTACGATCGAAAACTGTGTATTCCGGTATAACGCGGTTACCATTGGTGCCGGCGATGTGGGGTTCGGGGGAGCCATCTATGCGAATGGTCCCGGTTCGGTGGTCATTCGCAATACGATATTCGACGCCAACAGCATAGCGCAGAACGCCAACGGGAGCACCGAGGCAAGCGGTGGTGCGGTGAATGTCTATAACGGACGAGCCCTTACCGTGGTCAATTCGCTGTTCCATGACAATTCACTCGTTTCATCGGGAACCGCGAACGGCGGGGCGATACGCGCCAATGACGATAGCGGTGCCGCCGATACGAGCGTGACGATAACGAATTGCACCTTTTCACAGAACAGCGCAAAGAACGGCGGTGCCATTGCGAATCTGGGAACGACCAACACCACTATCGTGAACTCCATACTCTACGCCAATAACGCGACAAATGTGTGGAATAACACCCGTCAACTTTACGATGATACCGGCAGTGGCACCATCACGGCGACCTACAGCGACATACAGATGACCAATACCTCGGTCTTCCCCGGAACGGGGAACATCAATGCCGATCCGCTATTCGTGGATGCTAACAACAACGATTTCCATTTGACGGCGAATCCTCTGAGCATGCAGATCTCGCCGTGCATCGATGCGGCGAACGATAGCGTGGCTCCAGCGACCGACCTTGATGGGCATACGCGCTTCGATGTGCCGGTCTACGGTTCCGCCGTCGCCGATATGGGCTGTTACGAGTTCGTCTACTGAAGTTTCGGCGGGAATATGCCGCCGAGGCGTTTCTCCACATCGCCGGCTATCTCTTCCATTCTCACCTCGCCGTCGAGCCGCACCACGCATATCCGGTCGCCGTATTCGACGATGACCCGCTCGTAGTTGTCGAGGAGTCTCTCGAGAAAGACCCGCTTCTCGAACAGTTCGGTCTTTTGTCGGGTGGCGGCGATGCGCGCGCAGGCGGTATCGAGGCTCACGCCGATATAGACGACCACATCGGGAAGCAGCGCGAAGCGGTTCAATTCTCTTACCCACTCAGAGGGCAGGACCGCCGATTGGTAGGCAAGGGAGGAAAAAAGATAGCGGTCGGTAAGGACCGTCTTTCCGGCGGCGAGCGCCGGCTCTATCTCATCGGCGAGGTGGCGCAGGCGGTCGGCGGCGAACAGGAGCGCCAGTTCATGGTGAAGGTAGGCGCGATCCCCGTCCCCGGAGAGCAGGGCGCGGATCGCGCGCCCCGAGTCGCCGCTGGTCGGCTCTGATGTGCGGTGGACGGTGTAGCCGCGGCGGAGAAGAAATCGTTCTATCTCGGTCACCGTCGTGGTCTTTCCGGCGCCGTCTATCCCGTCGACTGCGATGGACATGGCCTGCTCCCTGTCGGTTATTCTATCAAAGAAACGCGCAGATCATCGAAGAACGCCTCGCTCTCCCAGTTGGCGAGACTCAGGTATCGGTATCCTGCCGCCGTCGAAAGCGGTTTCGGATCGTAGTAGGCGAGGAATATCTCGTCGTTGACGAACCACCAGATCTTTCCGCCGATCCGAACGACTTTGACACGATAGCGCTCCTCCGGCTTGAGCCTCGTGGCGCGGTCTTCGACGCGGTTCTTTTCGTGCTCGTCGAGCCGCGCGATGACCGAAACGCGGTTCTTCCATCCGCCGAGGATGAAGCTATAGCCGTCGCCGTGATCGTGGATTTTTCCATCGCCCCACGCGTTGAACTTGATATCTACGAACGGTGATCGACTCCACAGCGTGAGTTCGATGACCGCATTGTCGGGCAGCGACGCGCCGGTGAGGACAAGGTTACGGTTGTGCGCGGTGGGAGAATAGCCCGTTCCGTTCTCGATGCGCCACTCGCCCCCCTGTATCTGCCAGTTTGAACCAATCTCAGAGCGCGCGAAATCGTCGCTGAAGATCGGTCTCAGCGTCTTGCCGGCGAGGATCATCTCGGAGGAGAGCGGCGTCTTTTCCCACATGAGACCGGTCTCGACGCGCTTTCCCTTGGTGAAAAAGGAGAGATCCTCCTCGCTCTTACAGGCGAAGAGGCCGACGAGCAGCGCGATAGCAATGAAAGTAACCATTGTCCTCATGTTTCATCCCCGGAATGCGATGGTCTCTATCTCGACGAGCGCTCCCTTCGGCAGGGCGACGACCTGATAGGCGGCCCGCGCCGGAAAGTCACCGGTGAAGTGGCGCGCATAGACCTCGTTCACCGCAGAGAAGTCTCTGATGTCGGCAAGAAGCACCGTCATCTTTATGATGTGCTCGAACCCGAGTCCCGACGCCGCGAGGATCGCGCCGATGTTCTTGAAGACCTGTTCGGTCTGCGCCGCCGCCGTGGTGCCGACGAGTTGTCCCGTCGCCGGGTCGAGCGCGATCTGCCCCGAGATGTAGAGGGTGTCGCCTGCCCACACCGCTTGGCTATAGGGTCCTACCGCCGCGGGCGCCGTCGGTGTCGAAACGACTTTTTTCATTACCTGTTCCTCGCGCCGTTCATCATGTGTCAGAGTCATCCTATCGGGAGCAGAGCGAAAAGCAAGGGGTTTCGATTGACGCCCTCGCTGGTGCGGCTATACTGAACCATTGCGCAACCGATGAGGGGGAGGTAGTTCCCGTGGTCCGACGCTATGAACCGGTGGACGGCGAGCGCCAAGACGATCTGCCGGTGCGTCGGCGTGGAGAAGGAGCAGATGACCTCGATGCGGCGTTCGAGCGACGCTTCGTGGGGGGCGCCAATCGGCGGCGTGGCCGCGACCGACTGTCGCAGTACCCCGAACCCCCGGTAGACCCCGACTTGGCGGGGCGCATCGCCTTTTTCAGAACGATCGGCGAGAGCGTCGAAGCGCGCCTTGTGACGGCTACCGACCTTCTTCTTCCCGACTCGCCGCTTGCCGCGCGGTTCCGTGCCGACCTCAACGAGACGCAACTGATCGCGGCGACCTATACCGGAAAGCCGCTCCTCGTCATCGCAGGAGCGGGAAGCGGCAAGACGCGGGCGCTCATCTACCGGACCGCATGGGTGCTCGGCAGTGGTGTGTCGCCGCAGGAGATACTGCTTCTTACCTTTACCCGTCGCGCCGCTCAGGAGATGGCGCGCCGCGCCGCCCTCCTCATCGGCGGGACCGAAGCGGCGGCTATCACCGCCGGGACCTTCCACGGATTCGCCGCGATGCTTCTGCGGCGGCACGCGGCGGTTGCCGGCATTTCCCCCGACTTCACCATCGCTGACCGCGCGGACGCCGAGGACATCGTTGACCTCATTCGCCGTGAACTGCGCCTTGATGCGAAGGGCAAGTCTTTCCCGCGCAAAGGTGCGATCGAGGAGGCCTTTTCCCGCGCCCGTCTCCTTGATATCCCGCTTGACGAGGCGATCACCCGTTTCAGCCCATCGCTCGAGCCGTTCCTCGAAGACCTTGCGCGCATCCGTGACCTCTACGGCAAGTTCAAGAAGGCGCATCACATCCTTGACTACGACGATCTCCTTGAGACCTTATGGCAGGCGCTCCGCGATAATCCTGCGTTCCTCGAGGCGGTCCAGGAGCGCTGGCGTCATCTCATGGTGGACGAGTTCCAAGACACCGACCTCATTCAAAAGCGTATCGTTGACCTCATCGCCGCTCGGGAGCGGAACATCATGGTGGTCGGCGATGACGCGCAGAGCATCTATGCTTTTCGCGGCGCCAACTTCGAGAACATCCTCCGTTTCCCCGAGACCTATCCTGACTGTCGCGTCGTTCGGCTCGAACAGAACTACCGGCGCACCCAGCCGATACTCGACCTTGCGAACGCCGTGATCGCGGATGCCCGTATCGGTTATCCCAAACGGCTCTTCTCCGAGATGTCGTCCATCGAGCGGCCCTTCCTGCGCTCCTTCGTGGACCCGGAGGCCGAGGCGGCCTTCATCGGGTCCGAGATACAGTCGCTCCTTGACCGGGTGCCTGCATCGGAGATCGCGGTGCTCTATAGGGCAGCATTTCACAGCAACTTCATTCAGGCCGAACTCATGCGGCGCGGCATCCCGTTCGTCGTTTACGGCGGCCTCAAGTTCGTCGAGCGGCGGCACATCAAGGACATTGTCGCCTATCTGCGGATCGCGCAGAACCCGTTCGATGCCGTCGCGTGGAACCGTGTCCTCATGCTTCTGCCCGGCATCGGCAACACGACGGCGGGGCAGGTCATCGAGAAGATAACGGCGCAGGAAGGCGAACTTCGTTTCGACTCGTTCAAGGGGCGGCGTTTCTATCCGCACCTCGACGCGCTGGCGAAGGTGATCACGACCGCACGGAACGCGGGGGGCGTCCCCGCGCGCCTGCTTGCCATCGTGAAGGAGCACTACCTGCCGCTCTTGCAGTCGCTCGAGGCCGACTGGGAAGAACGCTTGCGCGACATAGAGATCCTTGAACGCATCGCCGGAAACTATGACGAACTGGGGAGATTCCTCTCCGACTTCGCCCTCGAACCGCCCTCGCGGCATCTTGCCTTCGCCGACCGCCCGCCCGAGGAGGGGGAGGAGGAGCCGGTCGTCCTTTCGACCGTCCACTCGGCCAAGGGACTCGAATGGCACGCCGTCTTCGTGCCGCACCTGCTCGACGGACTCTTTCCCGCGGCGCGCTCATGCAAGCGCTTTGATGACCTTGAGGAGGAGCGGCGTCTGTTCTATGTCGCCGGCTCGCGGGCGAAGCGGCGGCTCTATCTCACCTTCCCGGCGGCGGCGGCGTTCTGGGGCGGGG
>CAYNMQ010000045.1:10471-11563 GCA_964398245.1 uncultured Spirochaetales bacterium
CAATCCAGCGCCCCTGCGCACCCATGTCATTCCGTTCGACTCTTTTGAAGATCGCTGATCCTTTAGAAAAAAAAGATGGTGCAGAAGGGGGGAGTCGAACCCCCATACCTTGCGGCACAAGATCCTTAGTCTTGCGTGTCTGCCAATTCCACCACTTCTGCACCGTATCGGTGGCGTATCGCCTGTAAAAGAACGAACTGTGCCCTGCTACTGTTGGGCCGGGTCCTCAGCCGGAGCCGGAGCGGGCGCCGGAGCCGGTGCCTCGGTCGGCGCCGGTTCCTTTTCCTCGCTCTTCGGGGAGGTCATCGTGGGTGCTTCCTTGTCCACGATCGACTTCTTGCTGCTCGACAGATGGGCAAGCCAGATCGAGTTGAGGAAGAAGAGGATCGCGAGCACCGTCGTTACCTTCGCGAGCAGACTCGCGGCGCCGCGGGCACCGAAGATGGAACTCGACGAGCCGCCGAATATCGCGCCCATGCCCCGTTTCCCTTCCTGCATGAGGATGACGGTCACGAGGAGCGCCGAGATGATGAGCTGCAACACCGCGAAGGCCTTGAACATGACACTCCCTCCGGAGTCCGGTAAAAACAGGGTGTTCTATAGCCCGTTTCGTGAAGTTGTCAACATTTTTGTTCCTTCTCTGGAAAAAGAAACGCGCCTTTGTTACACTGCGTTGCGGCACAAACCGGACGGAGTCGCACATGAGAAAAGAACGCTATCGGGTCGGCATAGATGTCGGCGGCACCAAAATATACACTGCCGTCGCCTCTGTCGGGAGAGACGGATCACCAGGCATCGTCGCAGAGGTTCGGATCCCGACGGATGCCGGCGCCTCGCGACGACAGGTCTTCGAGAATATCGTTCACTCGGTCATTTGGGCCTGCAGGGAAGCGGATGTCGAAACCAAACGGATAGAGCGGATCGGTATCGGCGTTCCCGGACCGGTTGATTACGAGACCGGCACGGTGCGCGTGTGTCCCAACATTCCGTCGTGGAAGAAAGTGCCGGTTCGGTCATGGCTCGAAGAGCGTTTCGGCTGTGCCGTTTCGGTGGAGAACGATGCGCGAACGGCGGGACTCGCCGAGGCGATTG
>CAYNMQ010000046.1:0-11420 GCA_964398245.1 uncultured Spirochaetales bacterium
GACATCAAGGGAGAAATAGTGCGACGGGTGTCCGGAAAGGTAGGCGCCGAGCACCTCCCGTTCGGCATCGAGCGTTTGAAAAATGTCCCACGCCGGCACCGACGAGGCGATCTGGCGTATGAACGGGTCATCGCTCACCGGTCCTTCGCCACCCGAAGAAGCGGAGCCCATGAGCGCAAAGAGCGAAGTCTGTCCCGCGAGCCGGTCCTTCATCCGCTTTTCCCCTTCGCGGAGCACCGACGGAAGGATGGCAAGGAGGTGGGCCCGATTGGTGCCGGTGAAATCGAACGCGCCCCCTTTGATGAGGAACTCTACCGCACGGCTGTTGACCCGTGTCTGGTTCACGCGGGAGGCGAAATCGAGCAGGGAACGGACCGGCCCGGTCTTTTCTCGCTCGGCAATGATCTCCTCGATCGCCGCCTCGCCGATGTTCTTTATCGCGCCGAGCCCGAAACGGATCCCCCCCTCCTCTATCGAGAAGGAAAGCCCCGAGCGATTGATATCGGGGGGGCGTATCTCGATGCCGAACGCCCGGGCATCGGCGATGTACTCGATCATTTTGGCGGTATCGCCTGCTTCCGAGGAGATAAGCGCCGCAAAGAACTCATAGGGATAGTGGGTCTTGAGGTACGCGGTTCGATACCCGAGGACCCCATAGGCGGCGGCATGCGACTTATTGAAACCGTACTCGGCAAAGCGGCGCATGAGGTCGAAGATGCGGGCGGCGACCTCGGGGGCTATGCCGCGGCTCGTCGCTCCCTTCATGAAGTCGAATTCGGCCTTCGCCATCGCGTCGGCCTGCTTCTTCCCCATCGCCTTGCGGAGAAGATCGGCATGACCGAGCGAGAAGCCCGCCATCGTCACCGCTATCTGCATCACCTGTTCCTGATAGACGATGAGCCCGTAGGTCTCCCGCAGAATGTCCTCGAGAAGCGGATGCTCATAGAAGACCACCTCGCGGCCGTGTTTGCGGCGGATGTAGGAAGGAATGCTCGCCATCGGTCCGGGACGGTAGAGCGCGACGGCGGCGATGAGGTCCTCTATCCGGTCGGGACGCATCTGCCGGATCATCTTCCCGAATCCCGCCGAATCCATTTGGAAGATCCCTTTCGCGCTCTTCGCCCAGAAGGTGCGGAAGGTCGCCGCATCGTCGAGCGGAATGCGCCGGATGTCGAATCCCGGGTCTCGCCGGCGAATGAGCTCGACGGCATTCTGTATCATGGTGAGCGTCTTGAGGCCGAGGAAATCGAACTTCACGAGACCGATCTTCTCGACCATGTCCTTGTCGTACTGCACCACCCGCGCCCCGTCCTTATCGACAAAGAGGGGCGCCCGTTCCCAAAGCGGTTTGTCCGAGATGACCACCCCGGCGGCATGCTTCCCGGTCTGGCGCAGAAGCCCCTCGATCTGGTCGGCGACCTCGACGATGCGGCGGTAGGACTCGTTGCCGCGTATCACGGCGCGTTCCTTTTCGAAGAGTTCAATGTCGGCAAGGAGCGCCTTTACCGCCGGGACATCCTGCGGATCGGCCTTGAGCGAGGCCAGATATTCTTTCGCCCGGTCGCAGTCTTCCGCGACCTCTTCCGGGATGCCATACTTCTTCTGAAGGTGTTCGAAAAGTCCCCGGTTGTCTTTGCCTTTTTGCGGATCGAAGGCGCGGTGGGGACGCAGAAGCATATCGAAGGTTTCGGGAACCATCTTCGCGAGCCGGTCGGCGGTCTGAAGATCTATCCCAAGGACCCGCGCCACATCGCGCACCGCGAGTTTCGCCTTCATCTTGGTATAGGTCGCTATCTGAGCGACGCGGTCGATACCGTATTTCTGCGTCACATACTCGATGACCCTGCCCCGTTTGTCCTTGCAGAAGTCCACATCGAAGTCGGGCATGGAGGGGCGCTCCGGATTGAGGAACCGTTCGAAGAACAGCCGATAGGGCACCGGATCGAGCTCGGTGACATCGAGACAGAAGGCGACGAGCGAACCGACCCCCGATCCGCGCCCCGGACCGACCGGCACCCCATTGCGTTTCGCCCACCCGATGAAGTCGGCGACGATGAGAAAGTAACCGGCATATCCTTTGGTGATGATGATCTCCAGTTCGTCGTTCAGGCGCTTCTCGTACACCGCACGCTCTTTTCCCGGGAGCCGTCCATCCTTGAATCGCTCTTCGAGGCCACGCTGCGCCGCTTCGCGGAGGAACTGTTCCATCGGCGTCGCGCCGGTGTCGTAATGCGGCAGATGCACCTTGCCGAGTTCCATCTCGAAGGTGCACCGTTCGGCGATGTGTCCGGTATTGTCTATCGCCTCGCGACAAAGCGGCGCAAAGAGTTTCCGCATCGCCTCTTCGTCCTTGAGGTAGAATTCTCTCGATTCGTGATGCATTCGATCGGTGTCCTCTATCCTCTTCTTCTCGTTGATGCAGAAGAGGATGTCCTGCGCCGTCGCGTGCTCAGGCAGGAGATAATGGACATCGTTGGTGGCGACGAACGGGATGTGCAGTTCCTTTCCTATCTCCATGAGGAGCGGGTTGATCTCGTCCTGCTCCTTGAGGCCGTTCACCTGCAGTTCGATGAAGAAGTTGTCGCGGCCGAACAGTTCACGGTACTCGCCCGCCAGATGGAGCGCCTTCTGTTTGTTCCCTTCGGCAAGCGCCCGGGGGATCTCTCCGGCGAGACAGGCAGAGGTCGCGATGAGACCTTCGGAGTGGTCGCGGAGCAGTTCGCGGTCTATCCGCGGCTTGTAGTAGAAGCCGTCAAAATAAGAGCAGGTCGAGAGATACATGAGATTGCGGTAGCCTTCCTTGTTCGCCGCGAGAAGGACGAGGTGATAGGCGTCCTGCTGGGAGACCCTGTCCTTGCGCGATCCGGCGGCGATATAGGCCTCCATCCCGATGATCGGCTGTATCCCTTCCTCTTTCGCCGCCGCGTAGAACTCGACGACCCCGTGCATGTTGCCGTGGTCGGTGACGGCGATCGCCTTCATGCCGAGTTTCTTCGTCTCCTTCATGAGCCGCTTGGGACGGTTGAGGCCGTCGAGGAAACTGTAAATGGTATGGAGATGCAGATGAATGAACGCCATTCTTCCGATCGCGCTCCGTCGTACGGCGTGTCATTCTAAGCGAACGACTTTCGCAAGTAAAGACTCGAAGAGGCGCCATACGGAATCATTGACGAATTTCTACCGCCGGCGCTACAAATAGACCGTCGAAAAAAAACCGCTATTGTTGACTCGCCACACCTTATCGGATAACCTCTCTCCGGTTTTGTGAAAACACGGGGTTCCAACCGGCATGAACCGACTTCTGGCGTACATTGGAGAGCACATCGCCGTCGCCGGCAAGTATGCGCAGTTCCTCGGCGGAACTTTTCTGGGGCTCTTCCGTCGCCCGTTCCGGTGGAAACTCATCCTCGACCACATGGAGAAGATCGGCGTCAACTCGCTCCTCATCATCTCGCTTTCCTCCGTTACCGTCGGTATGATCTTCTCTCTGCAAGTCACTTATATCATGCGTATATTTCGGGGAGAGACCTTCGTGGGGGCCATGATGGGGGTGACCATGGGACGCGAACTGGCGCCGGTCATGACGGCGCTCATGCTCATCGCCAAGAATGGCTCGGCGATGGCCGCCGAACTCGGCACCATGAAGGTCACCAATCAGATAGCGGCGATGGAGACGATGGCGGTGAGCCCCATTCACTACCTCGTGGTGCCGCGCCTGATCGCCACGGTCATCATGTGTCCCGTTCTCACGGCGCGCGCCAAGGTCCTCGGCATCGTCGGTTCCTACTTCGTTGCCGTCGTTCTCGAGGGGGTGGACAGCGCCCGGTTCTTCGACCGGCTTTACTTCTGGGTCGATCCTAAGGATGTCTACGGCGGGCTCATCAAGGCGGCCGTTTTCGCCATCATCATCACGACCATATCGTGCTTTTACGGGCTTACGACGCGGCAGGGCGCCAAAGGGGTCGGCGTTTCGACGACCAAGGCGGTGGTCGTCAGTTCGGTCGCGGTGCTCGTGGCCGACTATGTGCTCTCCGACATTCTCATTTCCCTCCTTTACAAAGACTGAAGATGAACGACCATATTCTCGACATCCGCGATGTGCACAAGGCATTCGGCGACCAGCAGGTGCTCCGCGGCGTGAACATCGGCGTCGAACGCGGCAGGATAACGGTCATCCTCGGCAAGAGCGGCATCGGCAAGTCGGTTCTGTTCAAGACCATCATGGGGCTCTTGAAACCGGATAGCGGAGAGATCCTCTACGAAGGGCGCGATGTGGTGAAGATGAGCGAACGGGAACTCATCGCGATGCGGCGCGATATCGGTTATCTCTTTCAAGAGGCGGCGCTTTTCGACTCGCTAACCGTTGCCGAAAACATTGCTTTCCCGCTCGAAGAGATGCTTAGATGGAAAGACCAAAAAAAGATAGCGGCTCGTGTTGCTGAACTGCTCGATATCGTTGACCTTCCTGACACGGGACACAAGTATCCTTCAGAACTGTCCGGCGGCATGCGAAAACGGGTCGGGCTCGCCCGGGCGCTGGCGGCGAGTCCCAAGATCGTTCTATTCGACGAACCGCCGCCCGGACTCGCTCCGCGTCTTTCGGCGAACATAGACGATCTCATACTCAAGGTGAACCGTCAACTCGGTGTCACCTGTCTCATCATCAGTCACGATGTGCGGGCCGCCTTTCACATAGCCGACACCGTCGCCTTCCTGCACGAGGGACGCATCGAGGTATGCGGCACCCCTACCGAAGTGCGCCGCTCGGAACACCCGCTTTTCAAACTTTTCATGGAACAGGCGGTCTGTCCGGGAATGGAGGAGGAAACAAGAGAACCAAGGAGAACGCAATGGTGACTCGAAGCGTGAAGATAGGCCTCTTTTTCATCGTGATAACGGCGCTCACCACCTACTACCTGATGAAAAGCGCCGATTGGCTCATGAAGGGGGGAACCTACCGCTTGTACGCCTATCTCGACGACGCCACCGGTCTGCTCGAAGACTCGGGAATCTTGATCGCTGGCGTCGAGGTTGGCAAGATAGAACACATCGTTCTCGAGGGGGACCGCGCGAAACTCACGATCGAGATATACGATCGCATTCCGGTCTACAAGGACGCTTTCCTTTATAAAGAGATGCAGTCCATGCTCGGCACCTCGATGCTCCTTCTGAGTCCCGGCGCCGACAAGGAGCACCCGCTCAAGGACGGCGACTGGATAACCCGCGTCCAGAGCAAGACGGGACTCAACTACACGATAGACAAGGCGAAGGCCATCGCGAACCGAACCGAAACGATCGTCAACAACATCGGCGACTTCGTCGAACGCGAGGATTTCCAGAAAAAGATGAGCGATCTCGTGGACCTCCTTACGAAGGTCTCAAAGGCATCCGCCCAGAATGTCGAGGCGAATCTCGCCCTGCTCCGCATCACGCTCAAGAACATGGCCGAACTCACCGGCAAGGTGAACGCCAACTTTGACCGCAATCTCGCCCAGATGGAAAAACTCATCGCGAACACCATCGCCATCACCGAAAAGGCGAACAAACTGCTCGGCGACAACGACAAGGCGATCAGCGAATCGCTCCAATCGGTGCGCGACAGTCTACAGGCGCTCTCGGCACAGATAAAGGACGCGCAGGAGACTTTGAACAGCGCCAAAACGACGATGAAGAACATGGAAGAGATCACCACCCGCATCAAGGATGGCGAAGGGAACCTCGGCAAGGTACTCAAGGACGACAAGCTCTACGAGAACATCTCCAACATAGCCGAGAAGGCCTCCGACTACGCCGACTCGACGCTCGGGATGCAGGTGCAGGTCGATTTTCATACCGAATTCCGGGCGGTGAACCGGAATTTCCAGAACGAATTCAACATAAAACTTCAACCGCGTGACGATCGCTACTACCTCATCGGCGTCGTGGACGACCCGGCCGGACGCACCTTCGAGAAGACGACCGTCACCGAAGTGACCGACCCGGCGGTCACCCCCTCGACGCGCACCGTCATCGAAAAAGAGAAAAAGACCGATGACGGCGTGAAGTTCAACCTCCAGATAGCGCGCACCTTCGGCGATGTGACCCTCCGCGGCGGCATCTTCGAGAACAAGGGAGGCGCCGCGATAGACTATCTCCCGTGGAAATACTGGCAGGTCTCATCGGAGGTCTTCGATTTCACCTCCTCCGACACGCCGAATCTCCGCGCCTTTACGAACATCTATCCGTTCCGCTGGAGCACCGTCGAGCCCTTCAATTGGCTCTACATCACGGGAGGCGCCGACGATATCCTTCGCAACAGCGCCCGCGACTACTTTGTCGGGATCGGGCTCACCTTCACCGACAACGACCTCAAGGGGGTCATCGGGACCGCCGGCGGCGCAGCGGCGGGCGCCGTGAAGTGAGGCTCACCTCATGCTCGACTGGCTGACTCTCCGCGATCCCTACATCGGCGGCATCGGTTACAATCTGTTCATGTGGAGTGCAATCCCCGACTGGATATGGCTCACCACACGCGAGATAGAGTTCAAGAAGAACTTCTGGAGCCTGTTCAAGATCGTCTTTTTCTCCTTCGTCGGCGCGGTGGCCATCCCGCTCCTCATTCTCATCATCCAAACGGCCATTCACGGGCAACTGTTCAACTACTCGCGCGGCGTCGGAAAACTCTTCTACGAGATATACACCCCTGAAGGGTTCGTGCGCTTCTTCAAATTCGCCTTCAAAGGATTCTCGATAACCGCCGGCATCTTCACCCTTTCGATCATTCTCCTGTTTATCCGCAAGTCTTGGCGCCGCTTCCTCTACCCCTTCGTCTATCCCTTTCCACTCTTCGCCGCCATCATCCGGCTCGGCTGTTTCGCCGACGGCTGCTGTTTCGGCAAGCCGACCGACCTTCCGATCGGCGTCGTGTTCCCGCCCGGAAGTTACGCCTCGTTCTACCACTATGCCAAAAGGAACCTCGTCTCGCGCTACGCCCCCTCGCCGGCGCTCCATCCGGTGCAACTCTACATTTCCGCTTCAATGCTCCTGCTTTTCGTCATCCTCGTGGTGCTTCGCCGGCGCGGCATGTCGCAGGACGGCATCGTCGGCTGGAGCCTTATCGGCTATGGTGTGGCGAACTTCCTTATCGAGTTCCTTCGTCAGGAGTCGAAGATCCTCTTCTGGCTCACCGGAGGACAGATCATCGAAGCGGCGGTCGTCGCTATCGGGGTGTATGTGCTGATCGCGGCGCGTCGGCAAGCGCACGGCTCCAATGGCCCCGATACGACGGGAAAAAGCGCCGAATGACCTCGTCAACGATGAGATGGGCGCGCCAGAAGGTCGCCGAGGCGAGCCCGTGTGAGAGAACCGCGAAGAAGGGCGGTGTCTCGCGGGTGTAGTAGATCCAGCAGTGCCGCGTCGTTCCCCAGAGTTCCAGGAACCACCCTAACATCGAGCCGAGCACGAAAAAGAGTACCGCAATCCTCCGGTCGCAGGTCCCCTTGAAGACCGAGAGTATCACGAAAGCGACGACGGCGAAGGCCGCGATGGTGGTCGAGTAGCGGAAAAAGGGGCGAACGAAGAGTACCATAAGCACGAGAAAGAGCGTAAAGAGCACCCATGCCGCTACCTTGAAGACACGCGGCGGCACAAGACGAAGGACGGATGAAGCCGTCATGCGCGCCATAGTATCCACCGTGAAGGTCGAGGTCGCCCACGCCGGGATGATCCACAGCGGTGGCCGTTCTCTCGTGTAGTAGTGCCACAGGTTCGTCTGGGTCCCCCACCCCTCGATGCAGAGCCCGCCGACGGCGGCGATGAGGATGATGACGAGGTCGCGGCGTATGTCCACCGTGAACACGCTCACCGTCGTCATGAAGAAAAAGACCCCGACGAGCAGCCAGTCTATCCGGAGCCACCAGTCGCCGCCCCAGAGTTCGGCGCGAACGCGGTAGAAAAGGATCATCGGCGCCCAGAAGAAGGTGGCAATGCCGAGAAATGCTAGGACGCGGCCAAGAAAGACGATGACGGCGCGTCGCGAAAGGCTCATCGGCGGCCCGCTAGTCGCCGTCGCCGGTGGAAGGAGTTGCGGGAATGCGCTCTACCGTTTCTCCGCTTACCTTGACCATCTTGCGCAGGGAGAACTCGTGCCGCTTCCCGCGGTTCCAGTCGCTGAGCGGCCGGTAATATCCGACGATGCGGCTCCACACCTCGCACCGGGCGTTGCACCGCGCTTCCTGCGAGCGGGGATCCTCATGCCGAAGTGTCGTGTCTCCTGTCACTACGCTCCTCCTGTCGCTCTCTTCCTGTCAGGATATAGAAACGATCGTCGAATTGTCAATAAACAAAACTGGCGAGGATCCCTCAAGAAGGCCGGAAAGGTTGTCTCTTATACCGCCGGCTCTTCGTCCCCTTCAGACTCTTCGTCCTCTTCGTCGGATCGTCCGTTGTCCTGCGGCTCCACGATCTTGGTGACGCTCACCACGCGCTCTCCTTCGGCGACACGGAACAGGCGCACCCCTTTGGTGTTCCGCCCGATGATGCTGATCCCGGAGACCGGTATGCGTATCGCCTGCCCGCTCGTCGTGATGAGCATCGCTTCGTCGCTGTCGCCGACCTTCAGGACACCGATGACGAAACCGTTCTCCTCGGAGGTCTTGATGGTGATGATGCCCTTGCCGCCGCGCGACTGCACCCGGTAGTCTTCGAGCGGCGTCCGTTTCCCGATGCCGCGGTCGGTGACCGACAGGAGCGTCTTGGCCGGGTCGACCACCTCCATCGTGACGACCGAATCTCCCTGTTCGAGAAGCATGCCGCGAACCCCGGTCGCCGCCCGCCCCATCGGTCGCACCTGCTTCTCGGGAAAACGGATGGAAAGACCGTTGCGCGACGCGAGGATGATCTCATCGCCGCCGTTCGTTATCGCCACCCCGATGAGCTCGTCGCCCTCGACCATGTTGATCGCCTTCTTCCCGTTCGATCGCTGTATGGCGAATTCCATGAGGTCGGTCTTCTTGACGGTGCCGCGTTTCGTGGCCATGAAGACGAAGTGATCGGGCACGAATTCGCGGATCGGCAGGATCTCCATGACCCGTTCGTCCTTCTCGACCTGAACGAGATTGATGATGGGCTTTCCGCGACTTCCTCGCCCCGCCTCGGGCAGTTGATACACCTTGAGCCAGTACACCTTGCCGTAGCTCGTAAAGATCATGAGCTGCGTATGGTTGCTCGCGATGAAGATGTCTTTGACATAGTCGTTCTCTTTGGGATTTATCGCGTTGATCCCCTTACCTCCCCGCTTCTGTTTGCGGTACTGCGTGAGCGGCGTCCGCTTGATGTAGTTCTCGGTGGTGAGGGTGACCACCATCTCCTCGTCGGGGATGAGGTCTTCGATATCTATCTCGCCCGCCTCGTCCACGATCTCGGTCTTCCGCTCGTCGCCGTAACGCTCCATGACCTCTTTGAGCTCGCTCTTGATGACCGAAAGGAGCGTCTTCTCGTGCGCAAGGATGTCTTGATACCACGCGATCTTCTTGAGCAGATCGGCAAGCTCGCTCTCTATCTTGTCGCGCTCGAGTCCGGTGAGCCGCGCCAGCTTCATGTCGAGAATGGCGTTCGCCTGCGCCTTCGAGAAGGCGAATTTCGCCACCAGCGCGTCGCGCGCTTCCTCGGTCGAGGGAGACTTGCGGATGATGGCGATGACCTTGTCAATGACATCTATCGCCTTCTTGAGTCCTTCGAGGATGTGCGCTCGTTTCTCGGCCTCGGCCAATTCGAAACGGGTCCGGCGCGTCACCACCTCCCGACGGTGCAGGAGGAAATAGTTGAGCGTCGAACAGAGATCGAGCGTCCGCGGCACGCCGTTGCAGATGGCGAGCATGTTGATGCCGAAGCTCGTCTGGAGGTTCGTCATTTTGTAGAGCTGGTTGAGCACAACGTTCGGGATGGCTTCCTTCTTGAGCTCGACGACCACCCGGATGCCGCGCCGGTCCGACTCGTCGCGGATATCGTGGATGCCCTCTATCTTCTTCTCCTTCACCAGCTCGGCTATCTGCATGATGGTCTGCGCCTTGTTGACCTGATAGGGCATCTCGGTGACGATGATGCGGGGACGATCGTTGGCCCGCTCTCCTTCCTCTATCGTCGCACGGGCGCGGATCTTCACTATGCCGCGTCCCGTCTCGTAAGCCTGACGGATGCCGGCGCGACCGAGGATGATGCCGGCAGTCGGGAAATCGGGCCCCTTGACGAAGTTCATGAGGTCGGCCGAGGTCGCCTTCGGATGGTCGATGAGATGGAGGAGCGCCTTGACGACCTCCACGAGGTTGTGGGGCGGGATGTTCGTGGCCATGCCGACGGCGATGCCGGAGGTCCCGTTCACGATGAGTTGGGGTATCCGGGTGGGAAGGACATCCGGCTCCTTGAGCGAGCCGTCGTAATTCTCCACCATATTGACCGTGTCCTTCTCGATGTCGGCGAGCATCTCTCCCGCGATACGCGCCATGCGCGCCTCGGTGTAGCGCATCGCCGCCGCCTCGTCGCCGTCTATCGAACCGAAGTTCCCCTGACCGTCCACGAGGACATAACGCATCGAGAAGTCCTGCGCCATGCGCACGAGCGTCTGATAGACCGCCTGATCGCCGTGCGGATGGTATTTACCGATGACATCGCCGACGATGCGGGCCGACTTCTTGTAAGGGGCATTGAAGGTGGTCCCCAACTCCTTCATCGCATAGAGAACGCGACGGTGGACCGGCTTGAGGCCGTCGCGCACATCGGGCAAGGAGCGGCCCACGATGACGCTCATCGCGTAGTCTATGTAGGCGCTCTTCATCTGTTGCTCGATGCTGACCGGTTTTATCGTCTCGTTGATGGTGATGATGTTCGTCTGTTCGACCATGATAGTTTCTCCTCTCGGACAGCCCGTTATGCGTCAATGTTCGCGTTGAGCGCGTTCTCTTCGATGAACCGGCGCCGCGGCTCGACATTCTCGCCCATGAGGATGTCGAATATGCGGTCGGCCTCGGCGGCGTCCTCGGCCGTGACCTTGAGCAATGTCCGCTTTTCGGGGTTCATCGTGGTCTCCCACAACTGCTCCGGATTCATCTCGCCGAGACCCTTGTAGCGCTGTATCTTCTGCCCCTCGCGGGCGTGTTCGAGCACCGACTTGAGCAGATCGCGCCACTGCTCGAAGACCCCGAGCGTTTCCGGCTTCTCTTTATCGCCTCCCGACACGGTAAGCGTGTACGGCGGCTCGCCGAACGATGCGATCTCGTTGCGCAATTTCCCGATGAGATGGATCTCCGAGTTCTTGATGTAGCGATAGTCTATGCGCGTCATCTTCTCGATGCCGCTGTGCGATGTGAAGACGAGCAGTTTGAACTCGTTGTAGCGTTGGTTCTCCTCGAGTTCCATCCTGACGGGCGTCCGTTCGGGGTACTGGG
>CAYNMQ010000047.1:0-11275 GCA_964398245.1 uncultured Spirochaetales bacterium
ATCATAGCCGGTGCAGGTCGGGTTGCAAGTCGCCGTGCCGCCGTTCCACTGGTTCAATCAAAAAGGGTTGATAAACCCCGACTATCGTGCGTAGGCACTGTTTCTACCGGTCATTGTTCCCTTAATGAAATCGCTGTACGCGAAACGAAGATGAATTGCAAGGGGGAAAATAGCAACCTATATCGGATGCGTAAAGAACCCGGGAAAAGTTGCGTCGCGGTGTGGCGGGGCTATACTGAGCGGGTCTGGCATACCGGAGGTGTGGAACCATGAAAGGAGCATTGGCCGTGGCGGCGGTGTTTCTGCTTACCGTTGTCTCCTGCGAGATAAAGGAGAAACTGCCCGAGAACGCGGTCGTCCTCGAGCAGGTCATCTTCATCGACGAGGTGGAACGCGGCATCCCGCAGACCATTCAGATGCCGAACGGCACGGTCGTCACCTATAAGATGCCGGCGAAACTCGCCGACGGCGACCTCATCAAGGTGCGCGATGTGCCGGGAGAGCGGCCGTACTACATCAAAGTGACCCTCCAGCGGAGAGAGCAGAATGCCCCGTAATCTCGTCGCTGTCACCGGTAACATCGCTACCGGCAAAAGTTATGTGGCCGAGATCATCCGGCGCGACTACGACTTTGCTCATGTTGACGCCGATAAGATCGGTCACCAGATCCTCGCTCTCCCAGAGGTGAAAAGCGAGATCCGTGCCCGTTTCGGCAATGCGGTGTTCGCCGGGAATGGCGAGGTTGACCGCAAGGCGCTCGGTGCGCTCGTCTTCGGCGATGCGGCGGGCCTCTCCGCGCTTAATGCGATCACCCATCCGCGCATCATCGCCGCGGCGCGTGAGGAGGTGCAGACCCTGCTCGAGGCGGGACACCGTGTCCTTTTCGAGGCGGCGGTTCTTTTCGAGGCGGAGTGGGAGCGCGAGTTTCCCGTCACTCTGCTTACCATCTGCCACGAGGAGGAGCAGGTGGCGCGGCTCATACGGCGACTCAGCTGTCTTCCCGACGAGGCGCGCCGGATCATTGCGGCCCAGATGCCGCAGGATGAAAAGATCGACCGGGCGACCTATGTCATCGACACGACCCACGGTCCGCGCGCTTTCCGCAGAACGCTCGACCTCATCATGAAGGATATTCTGCAAGCAGGGGGATGACCATGCGATCGGGGGGACGCGAGGCGGGAGGAAGGCGCCGTTGCGCGACGCTGGCGTGTGTGATCTTCCTTGCGCTCTTTTTTGCGGCGTGCGGAAGGCTCTCCGATCTCGTCACCGACGAGAAACCGCAGAAGATCCTCATCCTCTACACCAACGACGAACACGGGCATATCCTCGAAGGCGACGGGCGCGAGAAGGCGGTCATCCTCGACGAGATGTGGCGCGAGGAGGAGCGTTCCTGCGGCGACTGTACGGTCATCAAGGTCTCGGGCGGCGACAGCTATACCGGATCGGCCGTCTCGTCAGTCTTCAAAGGGCGTTCGACGGCCGAGGTCATGCGTGCGATCGGCTACGAGATCTCGGGGGTCGGCAACCACGAATTCGATTACGGTCTGAGCGAGTTCGAGGAGAACCGGCGCGCATCGAAGATGAAGTACCTGTCGGCGAACATCGTCACCACGAAGGGCCAACCCGCGGTCCCTGCCTCGGAGATCATTGAGCGGAACGGCGCTCGCATCGCCTTCATCGGCGTCACGACCGAAGAACTGCGTCAGGTCGCCTTCGCCGCGAATCTCAAGGATCTCCGCACGGTGGTCGCCCTGAACGCCGTTCAGCGCGAGGTGCGCCGCATCAAGGGACAGGCCGACATCGTCGTGGCCATCGCCCATCAGTCGTTCGAAAGTTCCCGCGAGTGGTTCGCGGCGCTTGCTTCCGAGGACCGTCCTTTTCTCGTGTTCAACGCGCATACCCACGAAGAGTATGTGCGCGAGATCGACGGCGTCTATTTCCTGCAGGCGAAGAAATATCTCGAAAAATACGCGCGGGTCGAGATCGTGCGCAAAGGAGGCAAGTTCTCGGTGGTGGACGCGCGGATCGTCACCCTGCGTCCGACGCCGTCGGGGAACGACCCGCACAGCGCCGAGGTGCGGGATCTCGTTGGACGCTATCGGGTGAAAATGGAGCGCCTCGCCGGCGCCACCCTCATCACCGCGGCGGCGGCGGTGCCCACCGATCGTTTCATGAAGCTGTACGCCTGCGCTGTTCTCGATGCGTTCCCCGATGCCGATGTCGCCCTTTCCAACCCCGGCGCCTTCCGTGACGACATACGCGCCGGCCCGGTCAAGGTGAGCGACATCATCTCGATGCTCCCCTTCGAGAACCGACTCGTCGTCTCGACGATCCCGGGGAAGGATCTCATCTACAATCTCAACCTTTCGGAGAACGCCGTCTGCGGAATGGAAAAGCAGGGAGACCAGTGGCACCACGGAGGGTCGCCGCTCGATCCGAGCCAGCGTTACAAGGCGGTCATCCACGAATACATCTTCGCCGGCGGCGACTACTACAAATTCACGGGGGAGAGCACGCAGAACCGCCTGACCGGCACCATCTGGCGCGTTCCGCTCATCAAGTATCTATCGGCGGCGGGCAAGGATGACCTCTCCTTCGAAGAGGCCTATGACAACCTCATGAACAAGTACGGGCGCCGGTAGCTTGACGGGAAGGGAAGTTCGAGGCGACCGTTATTTCCCGAGAGCCCTGCCGGCGGCGAAAGCGACCTGATTCGCCGCCTTGACGGCGTCGTCCCGGGAGACGGCCATGAGCGCTGAAAGCCATATCTCTTCGGGGATCGCGTCGAACGGCGCTATCGTCGAGAGGAGACCGAGGACGACGACATTGGCCGTTTTCCCGGTCGCGTCGCCGTAGCCGCGCGCCGTTTCGAGCGCATCCATCTCGATGAGACGGTAGCCGGCGAACACGGGTCGTATCGCATCGAGCGAGGGATAGTCGCTCTTTTTGAGCGTCGCAGGGACCGCCGCGAATCGGTTGAGAACAACTGTGCCGCCCGGCTTCAGCAGCTCGAGGAACCCGGGACGGAGCGCCTCGCTCATCTCCATCACGACGAGCACATCGGCGCTGCCCGGGGCGAGGATCGGCGAATGGACTTCTCCGCACGCGAAGGTCGAGATGACCGGTCCGCCCATCTGCGCCATGCCGTGGGTGTCGCCTTTCACGATGCCATGTTCGGCATAGGGCGTCCTGAGAGCGACCTCGGAGAGCACCTTGCCGAAGAAGAGGTTCCCCTGACCGCCGATGCCGCGTATCGCGACGCGCAGTGACGCAGGAAGCTTTCCCTCGTCCACCGTGGCGGCGGCTATCTCCTTGGGCGCCGGCGGTTCGGGCGGCGCTGTCTTTTCTTTCTTTTTCTCCGGTTCCTCGACGATCGCGCCGAAGGGGCATCGCTGACGACACACCTGCTTGTTGGACCCGCAGTTGGTACAGAGGACCGTGAAGGAAGGCCGTTTCTTCTCGTCATGCTCTATGCCGGGACACACGCCGCACAGCCCGCACTGTTTGCACTTCTCGCGGTCGATGGTGAGGGCGCGCCGTTTTTTCGCCGCCTCGGTCTCTTGGATGCAGGCGCCCTCGAGGATAAGACAGGTGAACTCACCCTTCCCGGCGAGCGCGAGCGCCTCGGTGAGCAGGCGCTCGACCTCCTTGAGATCGTAGGCATCGCAGGCGACCATGCGGCATTTCTCGGCGGCGACCGCGTCACGGAGGCTGAACTTGTTGGGTATCCCGGCGAGGTTCGTCGGTGAGGTCGGCGCCGGCTGTCCGCCGGTCATTGCGGTGACGCGATTGTCAAGGATCACCTTGACGCCGGGGACATTCCGGAACACAGCGTTCCGCGTGGCGTCGAGACCCGAGTGGCACTCGCACGAGTCGCCGATGACGCTGACGACCGTGGCGGCCTGTTCGGGGCGTGACAGGACGAAGCCCTGTCGCATGCCGTCGGATCCGCCCATGCAGAGGACGGTGTCTATCGCGTCGAAGAAATGAAGGAGCGTCGAACAGCCGATCTCTCCGAAGGCGGCGTAGATCTTTTTCTGGCGTTTGAGCTTCTGTGCGGTGAGCGCGAAGGCGCGGTAAGGGCACCCGGGGCAGATGGAGGGAGGCCGCGGGACCGGCTTGACCGCGGGAACCGGCGGACGCCTCACCGGCGCGGCGCGCCCGTGTTTTGCGAGGACATCGAGCACCATGTCGGGCGACCAGTCGGTGATGACCGAGTTATCCTCCTTGCCGATGACCGGAAGGCCGAGGATGCGGATCCGTTCCTCAAGGAAGCGGTCGCCGTCCTCGAAAACGAACAGCGGCCCTTTTATCTTCCGGGCGAACGCGGAGATACGGCCGACCGGGACCGGGTAGGCGAGCGACATGGAGAGGATCGAAGGGTCTTTGCCCGCCGTCGTCAGCGCCTCGCGGACGATGATGTCGCTCTCGCCGACCACGATGATGCCGAAGTCGTCTTTGCCTTCGTGTTCGCTGACGAGCGCCTCGTTGCCTTCGCCCCACGCGAGGACGGCAGGTATCCGCTCGCGGGTGGCGGCATTGTAGTTCTGCCGCGCGATGTTGGGCATGAGCATCCACGCATGAAGGTTGTCGGGAAGCGGCCGTTTTTCGACGGTCCGCGGCGCGCGGGTCGTCACGATGCCCTCCGAATGGGCGAGGATGCCCGAAGCGAGCACGACCACCTGCGTCCGGAACTTCCGGGAAAGGTCGGCGGCGATGAAGGCGATATCGTACATCTCCTGATGATCCCGCGGTTCGAGCACCGGTACGCGGGCGGCGGCGAAAAAGTGGCGCGCATCGATGACATGCTGGGTCGAACTGGGCACATAGTCGGTCGCGGCATAGACGACGAAGGCGCCCGCCTGAGCCGTATAGAAGGCCGAGGTGGTGAGCGCGTCCCCCGCTTGGAACACCCCCGGTATCTTCATGGTGACCACCGCGTCCGATCCGGCGACGGCATGACCCACCGTGACGGCGGTCGCCACCGCCTCACTCACCGACCACCCGACGCTCAGGCGATCCTGCGCCTGCGACAGGTATTTGTCTATGACCTCGGTGGAGGGGGTCCCCGGGTAGCCGTCGGCGGCGTGGTAGCCGGCGTGGACGACGCCCAAGGCGAAGGCCTCGTTTCCCTGAAGGATGTGACGCGAGCCGGGGGAGGAGGCGATGAGTTCTCGGAAGCGTGACATGACGACCTCGTGTGAAAACGACCACCTATGCGTGAGGCCACGGTATCATGCCGCGACTGAGGGTGTCAAGGAAAACAGACGGCGGGATTCAACATCGCTGTTGAAAAAGATGGGATCTCTGTGTCGTATGATCCGGTATCCGCACGGGAATCGGCGGTGCACGATTTCCGGTGCATCGGAACGCGGCATGCCGCGACGGGAAAAGAGGGCTTTTCCTTGACTTCGCTGAATGCGCCGATACGATGAATCGCCGTTGAATGTTCTTTTATCCAAACAGTATATGGCCCGGAGGCGGTCAAAAGTTACTTTTCCGAGTTCAAGATCCTCAAGACGGTCTCGAAGGATTTCTGGCTGGTCAACGCCATCCAGTTCTTCGACGGCCTCGCCTATTTCGCCGTCATCATCGTGATCTCGCTGTATCTCACCGACAGCGTGGGATTCAGCGACATGGAGGCGGGCGCGTGGCAGGGGATATTCTTCCTGTTCATCACCGCGTTCATGTTCGCGGTCGGCTCCATTTGCGACACCCTCGGCGTGAAGAAGACCTTCTACATCGCGACGGCCCTGTTGGGCCTCTCGCGGCTCGGCCTCGGCGTCGCGCCGCAGATCGCGGCGGGCGGGGGGCTCAAGTATTTCGTCATGGCGATGCTCATCGTGATGGCGCTCGGCACGGCGATGCTCGTGACCAACACGAACGCCGCCCTGCGGCATTTCACGACCCCCGAGAACCGCGGCACCGGCTTCAATGTCTACTATCTCATCATGAACATCGGCGCCGCGATCGCCGGTTTCGGCGTAACCGATGGTTTCCGGGCCGCCTTCGGGCCGGTGAACGGCAACCTCATGATATTCAACTTCAGCTTCGTGATGGCGCTCATCTGCTTCTTCTGTGCGTGGCTCATCTCCAAACGGCACGACGATGCGGCCGCCGCCGAAAAGCAGGGGACGACCGAGAAGACGCCGCTCCAGATATTCGCCGAAGTGTGGAAGGAAAGCGCTTTCCAGAAACTGGTCCTCTTCCTCGTGCTCACGCTCGGCGTGCGGCTCGTCTTCACCCACCAGACGATGGTCATGCCGAAATACTATGTCCGCACCCTCTATAACGACTTCGAGCTGGGTCTCGTGAACTCGCTCAACCCGATCATCATCGTGGTCGGCCTTATCCTGTTCATCCCTATCATCAACAAGTTCAACATCGTGAAACTGCTCGTCGTCGGCATGACGATATCGGCGCTGTCCCTGCTGTTCCTCGCGGTGCCGAACAGCTGGATCATGGCGGTCCCCGGCGTCACCAACCTCAATCAGGCCTATCTCTACATCATCGTGGCGCAGATCTTCGTCTTCGCGGTCGGCGAACTCATCTTCTCGCCGCGCTTCGTCGAGTATGTCGCCTCGGTCGCCCCGAAGGACAAGGTGGCGGCCTACATGGGGCTGTCGGCGCTCCCGATGTTCATCGCGCGTCCCATCAACGGGTTCGTGTCGGGCATGCTCATATCGAGCTACTGCTATGACGGCATCCGCGCCAAGATAGACACCGGCAACATCTCGTATATGCAGAGTCCCGAATGGATGTGGATGATCTACTTCATCCTCGCCGCGATAAGCCCGATCGCGATACTGCTGTGGCGCAGCAAGGTCACCTCGGAGGCGACCGACGACGGCGACGCCGGAAAGAAAGATGCACCAGCCGCCGAAGAAGCGGCCCACTGAAGGAGGGATGCGATGAAGAAATACGGACCTATCGTCAAGGATGCGCTCATCTTGGTGGCGTTCAGTTCGGTCTTCGCCGTCATCTGCAACTACGGCTTCAAGGCGCTCAAAGGGCAGGGGGTCACGACCGATCCGATCGTCGCGGCGATCATCCAGAACGACATCGAGCAGATGAAGAAGCTCATCGAGTCGGAAAGCGGTCGGGTCAACAATCTCGACGAACAGGGACGCACGCCGCTCATGTGGGCCGCCTATGCGAACTTCAAGGATGCTGCTGCGGTCGCCAAAAACGAGGAGAAACGGGTCGAGGCCGTCAATCTGCTGATAGAGAAGAACGCCGATGTGAACCTCGTCGACAAGGACGGCTGGACCGCGCTCATGTGGGCCGCATGGAGCGGATTTCCGAAGGTCGCCGGGACATTGCTCGCGTCGGGGGCCGATCCGGAGAGAGCTGACAGGCGGGGGCATACCGCCCTTATGCTCGCGGCGATGCGCGGCAATGCCGCGGTGGTCCGTCTGCTCGTCGAGAACAGGGCCCAGACCGCCGTCAAGAACGCCGACGGCAAGACGGCGCACGATCTTGCTCAAGAGATGGCGGCAAAGTATCCCGACCGGAAGAAAGAATATGATGAAATAATCTCTCTCGTGTTGTGATCATGGAGCGCCAGCCGCTTTTCCCCGGGACCGGTATCGTTGCCGCGCGGAGCCCGTGGCTTCTTCTCGCGGCGGCTTTCGCGTTCCTCTCGCAGTGCGGCTTCTCCTCCCCGTGGCCCGTCGTGTGCGGTGCCTGTGCGCTCGTCTCGGTCGGCGTCGTCTTTCGGCGGTTGATACTGTTCCCTGCGGTGGCGGTGTTCCTCCTGATGATCGAGGTGCTCGGGGGAGGAGGCGACTTCTACCGCTGGTTGCAGACGCTTCTCCGAGGTGTCGTGTGATATGAGGAACGGGTCTCTGCTCCGCCTTGTCCGCACCTTCGAGGCCTTCCTGCAGGCGGAGACCATCCGCAAGCCGCTTCTCGGGCTCATGTTCCTTCTGCTGCTCCTGCCGCGCAGCGGCCTTCTCTTTCTGGTCATCCTCTTCTTTGCGGCGGCGCTTCTGCCGCGTGATGTGCAGTCGCGTCGCACCGGTCTCTACCTCGCGCTTCCCTTCACCCGCCCCTCGCTGTTCTTCCACTCGTTCCTGACTGGGCTGTTCCTTCTGCTCCTCGGCGCCGCCATCGGCGGCGCGCTCTTCGGGGACGCCCTGTGGCCGGAGAAGTTCATCGCCACGGCCGTCTTCTTCACGACCATGTTCTCCCTCTCGCTCATCGGCGCGGCGGCGGGACGCGACACGCTCACCCTGCCGGTGCTCTTTCTCTTCGCGGATGTCACGACCGGCGCGGCGATCGGCGCCGACCATCCGTTCCGTTGGTTCAGTCCCTTCTATCAGGAAGAACCGCTCTGCGCCGGGCTGGTGGCGGCGCTCCTTCTCGCCGCGGCGTTCGTACAATACCTCGTGATGGGGAAGCGGATATGAGCCTCATCGTCGAGAAGGTGTCGAAACGGTTCGGGCGGACACCGGGGCTGACGGGGATTTCCTTCGTAACCGGCCCCGGCGAGATCGTCGCCGTGCTCGGCCCCTCGGGCGCCGGCAAGACGACCCTCATGCGCGTCGTAAGCGGCGAATGGCCGCCGAGCGAAGGATATATCCGTGTCGGGGGCGAGCCGCTCTCGCACTTCAGCCGCCATCTTGTCGCGTCGAGCGGCGATCAGCGCATCGTGTTCCACCACTTTACCGGCGCCGACTACCGCCGGATGTGGAAACTGCTCTATCCCCAATTCGACGACGCCCTCTTCGCCGTGTTCGCGAAACGGTTCTCGTGGGACCTTTCGCGTCGGCTCGAATCGTTGCCGATGGGCGAGCGCTCGCTCTTCCTCACGCTCGGCGCGCTTACCTGCCGCCCTCTGCTTCTTCTCATAGACGAGCCGTTCCAGCACCTCACGCCGTACGACCGGGAGACGCTCTGCGGTCTTCTCCGCTCCTATGCCGACGAGCACCGTGCGACGGTGATACTTTCCTCGTCGGAGCTCTACGAACAGGAGCCGATACTCGATCGGGGCGGCGTGCTCAAGAACGGCCGCCTTCTTTGCGCCACCCGCTTGGACGAGGCGCGCCGCGCTCACCGCATGGTCTCTTCCGCCGACGAGGCAAGCGATTTCCTCACTGTGGGCCCGGTGCTCGCCGAGTGGCTGGTGTTTTGCGACGAGGAGATCGGCAGGGTGCCGACGCTTGCCGAGATCGTGACCGGCTATCTGAACGGCGCGTCGTCCTGATACGCGATCTTCTCAGCGGATATCGAGTTCTTCCGCTTCGGCGCGTATGGAGCCACGGTCCGTTTCGAGCGCTTCGAGAAGGTTCCCTACGGCCGCGATGCCGCGGATGACCTTCTTGAGCGGCGCGATGACAGCGCCGCCCCCTTCCTCATCCTCCCGGTCGCGTTGAAGCACGAAGTCGACTATCGAGGGTTCGCGGGGGAACGGTTTGATGACGCGCAGACTCTCGGGAGAGCGCCCGAGCCGGGACCGCACCGCCGCGAAGGCGGCCCGGTACCCGCCGAGTTCGTCAACGAGTCCCTTCTCGAGTGCGTCGGCGCCGCTCCAGATGCGTCCCTTCGCCACCTCTTCCACCTCTTCCGGTTTCTTTTTGCGGGCGGCGGCGACGCGGCTCACGAAGGTGTCGTAGATATCGTCGAGCGTCCGGTCGAGGAGCGCCTTCTGGTCGCCGTCGAGCCGGGTAAGCGACGAAAAAAGGCGCGCGTTCTTGCCAAATTGTTCTGAATCGAAGGTGATGCCGAGCTTCTTCCAGAACTCCGGGGTGTACATCTTGCCGACGATGACGCCGATACTGCCGGTCACCGTCGCCGGCTCGGCGATGATATGGTCCGCCGCCATGGCGATGTAATAACCGCCCGACGCGGCGACCGAACTCATCGTGACGATGAGGGGCTTGCCGCTCGCGCGCACCGTCTCGACGACCTCGTGCCATATCGTCTCCGAGGCGACCACCGATCCGCCCGGCGAGTTGATGCGGAACACGATCGCCTTGACCTCGGGATCGGCGGCGGCGTCGCGCACCGCTTTGGCGAAGGTGTACGAGCCGACGGAGGAGCGCCTGCCGAACGGATCGCGCTCCGCGAGGCCGCGCTCTATCTCCCCTTCGGCGACGATGAGCGCCACGGTCGTTCCCCCGGTCTGGGGAAGTATCGAAGGCCGGTAGCGCGAAAGAGGCGTCCTGACGGCGCATCCCGCTTTCTCCTCCATGAGCGTGATGACCTCGTCGCGATATTTCACTCCGTCAACGAGCCGTTCCGCCAGCGCTTCGCCCGAAAAGAGCGGGGCGCGGTCGATGAGGGAGCGGAGGCGCTTCTCGTCAATGCGGCGCGCTTCGGCGATATCGGTGACGGTTTGTTCGAAGATGGATCCGAGAAGACGGTGGACCGCCTCGCGGTGAGGCGCGGTGAATTTCTCCTCGGTGAAGATGTTCCACGCGTTCTTGTATTCCTTGCGGGTGCCGCCGATCGGTTCGACGCCGAGTTTCCCGAGAAGCCCCTTGAGGAACGGGTGCTCCGCCGCGACACCGGCGATGTCGACGGTCCCGGCCGGTTGCAGATAGATCTCGTCGAAAGCGGTGGCAAGGTAATACGACGCCATGCCGCGCGAGAGTTCTCCGAACGAATCGGCATAGGCGATCGCCGGCTTTCCCGTTTTGCGGAAAGCGATGACGGCGTCGCGTATCTCCTGTATCTGCGCATAGGAAAGGCTGTGGTTGTCTATCCGGACGAGGAGTCCCTTCACTTTCGGGTCCTCGCTTGCGTTCTCAAGGCCGGTCACGATGTCGAGAATGGAAGTCTGTTTTCCGAACACCTCCCGTATGACCGAGTCGCTGGGGGCATATTCGACGATCCGGTCGTCAACGGAGAAGGTGACGACCGTGTCGGGCGGTGCGACGATCCGTTTGGCGTCGACATGGTGGACGATCGCCGTGACGATGCCCGCGATGAGCAAGAACACCAGAAGGCCGAAGAGCGCGAACATCACGACGATCGCCTTGAATATCTTCCTGAGAAATTCCATGGCGCACCTCTTCGCTAGTTGACAATGGTCATTTCTTCGATCGATTCTATCTCACCGGTGAGCGAACGAAGCCTTCCGTTCTCCATCACATAGGTGTTCTCGATGCCCACGATGCCCCAGCCGGGGACGAACACCTTCGGCTCGATCGCGATCGTCATGCCGTTCTCGAACGGGATCTTCTGCTTGGCCGCGATGACCGGTAGCTGGTTGACTTCGACCCCTATCCCGTGGCCGAGGAATCTGACCTTCGCGTCGAGTCCCATGAAG
>CAYNMQ010000048.1:0-11147 GCA_964398245.1 uncultured Spirochaetales bacterium
CAGCCCCTCATAACCCCCCCCCCGCCCCACTCCGCCACCGTTCCCGGCGCCCCCCCCGCCGACGGCACGGTCCTCTCGCCCCAGAAACTGCTCGTCAACTTCATGGACAACCACGCCCTGCCGCGCTTTCTCTACGACAAACCCGACGAGGAGGCGCTCCGCAATGCGCTGTCGCTCCTTCTCACGATGGACGGCATCCCCTGCATCTACTACGGCACCGAGCAGAACTTCAACGGCGGCAACGATCCGGCGAACCGTGAGAATCTCGCCACCTCGGGCTACGATACGACGAATGCCACATTCCGCCACATTGCGATGCTCACCGCGCTCCGCAAAGAACTCGAACCGCTCCGGCGTGGCGACCTCACGATCCGCTGGTCAACCGACCACACGGGCGACGAGTCGGACGCCGGCATTCTCGCCTTTGAGCGCACCTACAAAGGGAGTACCGTGCTCGTAATACTTAACACCAACCCCTCCAAGAGTTCCGAGACCTCGTTCGAAGGGACCGACATGCAGACCTCCTTCCCCGCCGGCACCGTGCGCCGCGACCGCATCCCCGGCTCGTCGGTCACCGCCACCGTCGGCGCGAACGGCACGCGCAGCATGACTCTACCAAAACGAACCCTACGAATATTGGCAACAAAAGCCGAAAGAGAATCTACTCCGCCTTGTTGTTGCGGTTGTAGAGCCACGAAAGTTCAGCGAGCCCCCACGCTGTCTCGTCGCGGATGTCGTCGTAGGTGAAACGGAAGGTCCAGTTGTGAGGCCCGACGGTCCCGGGGACATTGTAGCGCGCCTCGGATCCCATCCCGAGCACATCTTGGAGTGGTGTGATGGCGAATCTGGCAATACCGGAAAACGCGAGTCGGATGAGCGCCCATGCCGGGCTGTCGCCCCAGCGAAGACCGAGGTAGCGGTTCACCTCACGCCGGTCGTGCTCGTAGAGCGACTGGTACCACCCCATCATGGTATCGTTATCGTGCGTGCCGGTATAGACCACGCAATTGGGCGTCGTGTAGTTGTGCGGCAGGAACTCGTGGTCGGGCGCTCCGAACGCGAACTGGAGCACCTTCATGCCGGGGAATCCGAAATGTTCGCGCAGTTCGACCACATCGTCCGATATGACCCCGAGGTCCTCGGCGATGAACGGCAGATCACCGAACTGATCTCGCAGCACCTCAAACAATTTCTTTCCCGGCGTTTTCCGCCATTTGCCGTTCTCTGCCGTCTTCTCACCCGCCGGCACCGCCCAGCAGGCAGCGAACCCGCGGAAGTGGTCGAGCCGCACGAGGTCGTACATGGCGAAAGCGCGGGAAAAACGCCGTTGCCACCATAGAAAACCGTCTTCCTCCATCCGTTTCCAGTCGTAGAGCGGATTCCCCCACAGTTGACCGGTCGGAGAGAAGTAATCGGGCGGCACGCCGGCGACATGGGTCCGTTTCCCTTCCTTCAAGAGAAACAACTCTTGGTGCGCCCATACATCGCTGCTCTCGTACGAGACGAACATCGGCATGTCGCCGATGATGCGGACGCCGCGATCCGCCGCATAGCGTCTGATGGCGTTCCACTGCCGCTGGAAAAGCCACTGGACGAATTGATGAAAAAGGATCTCGTCCGCCGCCTCCTGCGCGAATCGCGCGAGCGCCGCCGGCCGCCGATCACGATACTCTTCCGGCCACTGGCTCCAATCGGTCGTATCGAAACGGTCCCGAAGAGCGGCGTAGAGCGCGTAATCGCCGAGCCAGTGCGCCTGAGCGTTGCGAAACGCGGCAAAATCGTCAAAAAGCATCCGCTCGCGCTGGAACTCCGCAAAAGCCTCGCGCAGGAAAACGCTGCTCAGGTCGCGTGCCCGGTCGAAGTTGACCCGACGAAGATCATCCCCCATCCACCGGTAGGGCGCCGCGTCAGCAAGAAATCCCTCGGCGACGAGGTCGTCAGGATCGATGAGCCACGGATTGCCGGCAAAGACCGAGTGCGCGTTGTAGGGACAGCCGTCGTAAGAGGTCGGGTTGAGCGGCAGTATCTGCCAGAGCGTCTGTTTGCCGACGGCGAGCCAATCGATGAAACGACGCGCCGCCGCGCCGAGCGTGCCGATGGGGCCGGGCCCCGGCAAGGCCGCCGGATGAAGGATGATGCCACTGGAACGGGTGGGTGTCATTGTCCTCTCCTATAAGAGCATGCCGGCGATGTTCGCCGTGACGAAACTCGCGAAGGTGCCGGCGATCATCGCCTTGATGCCGAGCGCCGCTATCTCGCCCCGCCGCGACGGCGCCATCGTCCCGATGCCGCCGATCTGTATCGCGATGGAGCCGAGGTTGGCGAAACCGCAAAGGGCATAGGTGGCGATGACGATCGAACGATCGGAAAGACCGCCCGCCTTTATCGCCTCCGAGAGGTGCGCATAGGCGACGAACTCGTTGAGTATCGTCTTCTCGCCGAGGAGCGCGCCGACGCGGACCGCCTCGTCCCACGGGACTCCCATGCAAAAGGCGAGCGGCGCCATGACCCATCCGAGCACCTGCTCCATCGTGACGCCGAAGAATCCGAAGAAATAGTTGAAAAAGGCGACGAACGCGATGAAGGCAAGGAGCATCGCTCCGACATTGAGCGCGAGATAGAGCCCTTCGGAGGCGCCGCGCGCTGCCGCCTCGATCGCGTTGCGGTCGGTCACCGGGACATCTATCGCGCCGACCGACGCGGTGACCGGCGTTCCGGTCTCGGGGACCATGATCTTGGCGAACATGATGGCGGCGGGCGCCGACATGACCGACGCCGCCATGAGATGCCCCGCGCTCATCCCCATGCCGACATAGGCCGCCATCACCCCGCCCGCGATGGTCGCCATCCCGCCGGTCATCACGCACATGAGTTCGGATCGGGTCATCTTTTCGACATAGGGGCGCACCATGAGCGGCGCCTCGGTCTGCCCGATGAAGATGTTGGCCGCCGCCGAGAGCGATTCGGCCCCCGAGGTGCCGAAGAGGCGTCGGAAGACCACCGCGAATCCTTTCACGATTCTCTGGAGGATGCCGAAGTAGTAGAGCACCGTGAAGAACGACGAGAAGAAGACGATGGTCGGCAGTATCTTGAGAGCGAACGACCACTCTTTGAGAAGCCCGCCGAAGAGGAACTCGGCCCCGGCGTCGGTGAACTTCATCATCCTGCCGAAGACCCGGTTCACAAGGTCGAAGAACCATTCGCCCGGAGCGGTCTTGAGGATGAGGAGCGCGAACAGGAGCTGAGAAACGATTCCCAGCACGGCGATGCGCCAGTTGAAGCGGCGCCGGTCCTCGGACAGCAGCCACGCAAGGAGGACGAACACGAAGACCCCGGCGAAACTCATAAAACGGAGCATGAACGACCTCCGGTTTCCGGTCAGCGGATCATCATTATATCAGTCGAAAAAAGTCGAGGCAAACTTTTCACCGTTTATTTTCCAAGAGAACCGCTGTGTGTTGACGGCGATGTTTCATTCCCAAAAAATCACCGAAAAAAGGTTGAATTTTGCCTCCGTTCCGTTTAGAGTCGGTCGGAAACGAAACGGCGTGCTGATTGTTCAACTTGAGAGGTGAGCGATGAAAACGTTGGTGACACTGTTTGTCGGCGTGGCGGCGTTCCTTTTTCTCGCCGCGTGCAGCAATCCCGAGGATCAGTACCTCAGCAAACTCTACAGTAAAGAGTCGCGGACATGGGCGATCAACCAGCTCATGAAAGAGAAGGACAAGGTCGTCAACAAGGAGAAGACCGTCAAGAAGCTTCTCAGCCTCGACAAGACCCCCGACATCCCGATGGCGCTCAGCGCGGTCGGTCAGATCGGCGATCCGGTCGCCATCCCGCGGATCGCAGAGATCGTTGATGAATGCCTGAAGACGCTCAATGTGCGCAACCTCAAGACGCTCGAGGCGGCGGCCATGGCACTCGGCCAGATCGGCGACGAAAGCGCCGCCCCGATACTCGGCAAATACTTCACCATCCAGACGCCCGAAGGCCTTGCCGCCGGCCAGCGCGAGAAGCCCGAATCGGTGGCCAAGCGCGCCGCGATCGAGGCGCTCTCGAAGATACCCGCGGCAGGGAAACAGTACCTTCCGCAGATCATGCAGGTCTTCGAGTCGAAGTACGAAGACTTCGGCACCAAGTACACGACCGCCGGCGTCATCGGCGAATTCGGCGATCCCAGCGTCGTCAAACCGCTCGTCGCGGCGCTTTTCTACGAGGAACAGGGATTCAGCCTCTTCCCCGAGGCGCGCAAGTCGCTCATCCGCCTCGGCAAGTTCGCGGAGGACGAGCTCATCAAGGCCTACAACAATCAGAATGTCGCGGTCAACGAACTCCTCGACAAATACCGCGAGAAGGCGAAGAAGCAGTTCTGCCCCGAATACATGGACCCCGAGAAGGAAAAGAAGAAGGATAGCCCCAAGCATGACGAGTATCAGGCGACGCTCGCCGGCATAGACGCCACGGGCAAGATAAAGACCTCCATCATCCTCGCCGACATCCGTTCGAAGAAGGCGGTCGACATGATCATCAAGGATCTCGACGACCAGCTTTCGAAAGAACAGAAACAGCCCTTCCTCGCCGAACACCTCGCCGTGTCGCTCGCAAAGTTCGGCGACTTCAAGGCGACCGATGTGCTCCTGCGGATGGTCAGCAAGAAGTTCGCGCTCAAGGCAGCGAAGGAAAAGAAAGGAGAGAAGAAAGGCAAGGAAGAGAAGATCGCCGAAAAGCTCGCCCTGCGCGGCCAGGAGATATCGATCCGCATGAAGGGCGCCGAGGCGCTGGCGATACTCGGCGACCGCAAAGCGCTTCCCTACCTGATCGAAGCGGTGACCGGCCCCGAGGACAAGGAACAGAATGTCGAGGGCGAGTGGATCGTCTTCTACGAGCCGAAGATCTGGGCGGCCGACGCTTACACCCGTATGCTGCAGGACCCGAAGGCGGCTGAGGAGTTCATCAAGTTCGCCGACAAGTTCGTCACCAACGGCAAGGCTTATATCAGCAAGGTCGAAGCGAAGGCGGCGGCCGAGCTCGACAAGCAGAACAAGGGGAACAAGGACTACGCTTCCATGAAACCCGAAGAGAAGGACAAGAAGGTAAAGGCACAGGCCGCGCTCGATCCGAACTACGACTCGACCATCCGCGCCGTGGGACTCATGGAGCGCTTCGCGAAGCGCGCCTCGGCCATTGCGGCGTGCGGCTCCGACCTTGCCTGCTATGTGAAGAAGCTCTCCGACAAGGAGTCGGCCGTCGCCGAACAGGCGGTCTACGCGATCGGCCTTGCGGGCAAGATGAGTCAGTACATCGAACAGCTCAAGCCGGTCTTCACTCACATAGAGCCCTATGTCCGCGTCGCCCTCACCCATGTCCTCCTCAAGAACGAGGACAAGGCGTTCATCCCGGTCCTTCAGGAGACGCTCAAGACCGAGGGAGACAAGGTCGAATACGCAGAGTCCTCGAAAGAGTTCCGCGCCATCATCAGTTATCTGCAATCGCTCTGACGCCTTGATCTACCACACAATCCCCGCAGACCGTCCGTGAACATCGCGCTGATCAGCATCGGGAACTCCTCGGAACCTCGTTCGGCCGCATTCCATCTCCACACCGTCAAGACATTCCTCGAGAGTCGCTCCGGAGGCCGCTTCCGCGCCGACATCCTCCCCTTCTCACTGAGCGACAGCCCGGCCGTCGCCGCCGCCCGGATCGTGAGCGGCGGATACCGGGTGGCGCTCTTCCACCTGCTCCACTGGAACACCGACCTCTTCCACCGGATCGTCTCCCATCTCGAAAAGAGCGAGGCGCTCGTCGGCGTGTGGGGGCACGACTCTTTCGCCTATCCCGACCGCTACCTCACGGGCGCCGTCCGCTTCATCGTCCCCGACGAGCCGGAACTGCCCCTTTACGAGACCACGGCGCTCCTCGAAGAAGGCGGCGACATCGGGAAAGCGGCCGACATCATCTTCCGCGACGACATCGCCAAGACCTATCGCCACGGGACCCGGCGGGTGATCGATCCGCTCGACCTCATCCCGTCTCCCTACCTCGCCGGCGTGATACCGGTCACCGAGGACACCTCGGTGTTCTGGGAGGTCTCGCGCGGATGCCTCTTCAGGTGCGATTTCTGCGTCGATTTCTCGCACGCCGCCCCCGTCCGCCATCACAGTTTCCGCTACCTCGAAGCGGAACTCGCCCTGTTCCGCGAACGCGGCGTCCGGCACATCGTCATAGGCGCTCCCCTCTTCAATCTGAGCCGGCAGCACTTCATGAAGACGCTCGACCTGCTGGAGGAATATCTTCCCGAAGCGCTCGTCGAGATGCAGGTCCGCCCCGATCTCCTCTCCCGCGAAGAGATACAGCGGCTCGCCACGATGCGGGTCGTGCTCCATTTCGGCATCCCCTCATTCCACCCGAAACTGCTCGAGCAGGCGACCACCTCGCTCAACGGAGAAAAGGCCGTCCAGAACATACGCCAGATGAACAACCATCCCGACCTTCCCTTCACGCTCGACCTCATCGGCGGCCTGCCGCAGAGCTCATTCGCCGACGCCGCCAAGGATATTGAACGGGCATTCTCGCTCTGGCCGGTCCGCATAAATCTTTACCGGCTCTCCCTCTACCCGGGAACGCGGGTCTACAACCGGATGCGGGAGTACGACCTCAAGATAGAGCACCGCTACCCGTGGCGCATCACCGACGCCCCCGCCTTCCCCCGACGCGACCTCCAGAAGATAGACGATCTCGCCGAGGGCATCGAGACGCTCTACAACCGCGGGCGGCTCGTGTCGGTGTTCTCCATGCTCGCCAAGGCGCTCGACCTTTCCGCCACCGACCTTATCGAACGCTGGAACCGCTACCGGGCGAAGGCGGGCATCGGACTCTCTCCGGAGAGCGACGATTTCGACGATCTCTACGGCCACATCATCGCGTTCTTCAAACATCTGTTCGAGAAACTCCAGCGCAGGAAACTGTGGCCGCTCGCCGAGGATCTGCTCGTCCACAACCGGTTCTACACGCAGTCGCTCCTGACGCCGGACGAGGACCGCATCACCTTCCCCTATCAGACCGATTCGCTGTCGGAAAAGACGCCGGTGGGGATCAACCGTTCCGCCTTCGTACACCGTTTCTCCTACAACATAGAGGATGTGCTCGACGCCGGCTTCCTCGACCTGCGCCGTTACACGGCGGAGTCCGAGAAGGAGCATCTCTACGGACTCGTCTATCGCATCGAAGGCGGCGTCTTCACCCGCACGCTCTCCGAACGGGAGGGCGAGCTCTTCGCATACCTCGCCGCACATGGCGAGACCCCCTTGGGAAAACTGCGCCGCAAAGTGTCCGGCGGTGACATCGAGGAACTCGTGATCGAATGGTGCGAGGCGGGCGCCCTCTATCTCGCCGCCGACTAGGAAACGACCACGCCGGCGGTGATGACGGTGTCCTTCGCCTCGGGCGCCTTCTCGGGATGATCTATCGTGTAGTGGAGCCCCCGCGATTCCCGGCGCATGATCGCGCTCCGGACGATGAGTTCGGCCACGAGCGCGAGGTTGCGCAGTTCGAGCAGGTCGCGGGTGACCCGGAAATTCCAGTAGTATTCGGCTATCTCCTGCCGGATGAGCGATATCCGCTTGAGCGCCCGTTCGAGGCGCCGATCGCTCCGCGCGATGCCGACATAGTTCCACATGCAGTGACGGATCTCGTCCCAGTTCTGCTTGACGACGACCTGTTCGTCGCTGTCGCTGACCCCCTCCTCGCTCCAGAGCGGAAGCGGATGAGGCGGTTTCTTGGAATCCCTCAGCCATGACGCGATCTCCCCGGCGGCGCAGCGCGCCATGACCGCCGCCTCGAGGAGGCTGTTCGATGCGAGCCGGTTCGCGCCGTGCAGACCGGTGTGCGCCGCCTCCCCCGCCACGAAAAGGCCGGGAAGGCAGGTCCGCCCCTCCGGCGTGCTCTGAAGGCCGCCGCAGAGGTAGTGCGCCGCCGGCACCACCGGGATCGGTTCCCGGCGCATGTCTATGCCCGCTTCGAGACACCGCTTGAAGATATTGGGGAACCGGTGAACGATGAAGTCGGGATCGAGCATGGTCATGTCGAGCAGGACGAAATCGTCGCCGCGCCTCTTGAGCTCGCGATCTATCGCCCGCGCCGCCACATCGCGAGGGGCGAGCGACTTCATCGGATGATACCGCTCCATGCAGGTCCGTCCGTCGCGCGTCTTCAGGAGGCCCCCTTCGCCGCGGAGCGCCTCCGAAATGAGCATCGAACGCACCTTCTCGTGGTAGAGGATGGTCGGATGGAACTGCACCATCTCCATGTTCTCCACCGGCACGCCGGCGCGGTACCCCATCGCGATGCCGTCGCCGGTCGCGACATCGGGGTTCGAGGTGTAGAGGTACACTTTTCCGCCCCCGCCGGTCGCGATGAGCACCGCGTCCGCCTCGACGGTGATGACGACCCCTTCGTGCGAGAGGACATAGGCGCCGACGACCCGGTTCTCTTCGGAAAGGTTGAACTTGCGGGTCGTGATGAGATCGACCGCCATGTGGTGCTGCCATATCTCGATGCGCCGGTCGGCGACGACGCGCGCCTTGAGCGCCCCGATGATCTCGGTGCCGGTCACATCGTCGGCGTGGACGACCCGGCGCGCGGTGTGTCCCCCCTCGCGCCCGAGGTCGAACGACCCGTCCTCGTGCCGCGTGAAGGAAACGCCGAGCGCCGCGAGATCCTCGATGACCGCGGGGCCGTTGCGCACGAAGAAATCGACCACCGCGGGCCGATTGAGGCCGTCGCCGGCCGCAAGAGTGTCGTCGCGGTGCTTCTGGAAACTGTCGGCGCCGGCGTCCATGACGGTGGCGATGCCGCCCTGCGCGACATGGCTGTTGGAGACCTCGATGTTCTCCTTGGTCGCGACGACGACGCGGAGGCCCCGTTCGGCGAGGAGCAGGGCCGCGTAGAGACCCGACAGACCGCTTCCTATGACGAGGACATCGGTGCGGTAACGGCGCATCTACTCGACGAGGTACCAGTATTCGGAGATGAGATTGTTGATCGCCCGCTCGATCTCCGCCCGGTCCTGCCTCCGGATCTCGACGAACTTGACGCTGGTCCCCCAGAACTGCCCCTCCTCGCGCCGTCCGACGACCTCGGCGACGCACCGGACGACCCGCGCGCTTCCCGGTATCTGGAACTCGAGCTGTATCTTCGTCCCGGTCTCGTACGGGGACGGAGCGAGGATGTACATGCCGTTCATGCTGAGATTGGCGGTCTGCTGGAAGTAGCTCGCCTCGCCGTCTATGTTGCGCACCCACATCTTGACCGGGATGCGCTCCTTGGTGCGCCGCTCCCCCCGCCGCCGCTCGGTGTGCCGGTCGTCCTTGGGGAACCGCGCCTGTTCGCCGTCGCGCCGGTCCTTGTTGCTCCGTCTCCCACTCATCGGCATCGTATCCTCCATCACGGATAAAACTCGCAAGGCCGACTATACCGATCGCCGCGCCGTTGTCCACAATTTTGTTGAGAACGCCCGTTGCTTTCGCCACCACGACATGATACTCTGACCCGTCATTATCATGTGCTTTTCAAGGAGGACATCATGACCGGATGGCGGGCGCTTTTTTGCCTCGTGTTCCTTGTCGTTTCTTGTGAGGGCGGCGGCGGCCCCGAGGGTCCCGACGAGGCCGTGACGCTCCCCGACGGCGACATCCCCTCCATCACCGACAATGCCGGCGGCCCCGACACGCCGTGGCCGACCGACAGCGATCAGGCGGGGTTGCCCGACGACCAGCAGTGGCCGGACAACGAGTGGCCTGACAACGCCGGAAGCGACAGCTATCTTCCCGACGGGGCCGAACAGCCCGACGACGGCGGAGAGGACGATCCGCTCCGGCTCTACAAGTCGGGTTCCCGGATCCGCGCCCGCTTCGGCGAGACGCCCGACGGCGCGAAGCAGTTCTTCGGCTGGTACGACAACCAACTGGGCATAGACTGCGCCTTCGTGCAGGCATCCGACGGGCAGTATCGCTGTCTCCCCACGCCGATACTCTACATTTCCTATTTCGCCGACTCTTCCTGTTCAACGCCACTGCTCGCAGTGACGGCGGGATGCAACGCGACCGCGTCATGGGGATTGACCTATGATTCCTGCTCGCGGCCCAATCGGGTCTTCCAGCGCGGTTCGGTGTATGGTGGAAACACGGGCTATATGAAATCAGGGAGCAACTGCATCTCTATCGATCTTTCGAACTACGCCAGCATCTACACTTTCTACAACGCCGGACAGGAGTATCCGCTCGCGAGTTTCCAGACGATGAGCATTTACACGGAGTAAAAAACCGACGCCGCACGGCAATGGCGCGATTCATCGCCTCCGATCCGGCATGGTGTCAGATACTTAACACCTTCCGCGCCAATCGGGTGGTTCGAATGAACCGTGTTCCTTGCCAGGATCACGAGGCGTAGCCGAGTTTGCTCAACATTTCCATCGCGCCGAGCTCTAACCTTGAAAAAGCGAACCACTTCTTCCCCAAATCCATAAGTGATGCACCGAGGTGGTATATCTCCTTTTCGTCCACTATCAGAAAACGATCATGCGCCGCCTTGAATTCTTCGATAGTGATCGGCGGATACTGTTCGTTGTGTTTCTTCAGATCCAGAGCAAGCCCCGGGGATATGTTTTTCGTATAGATGGTCGCCGACACCCCCGTCTTTCGCTTGGCAAGAAGCGTTAAAACTGTATCGTCAACATAATTGTCTATCAGAACGAGCGATCTCCGCGCCCGCCTGATCAGATCGGCGACAAAGGCATATGCATCGTATATCTGTCCGTCGTAAAAAAGCCCCTGTTTCGGAGGATCCTCTTGCTGACCCAAGGCATCAAAGACCTTTTCAAAATTTCGTGCCGTCTCTGATTCGAAGATTATCTGTCGTCGTTCCACCGAATCGAGACGCGAGAATATCTGCACATTGTTTTGCAGGAACCTGCGCATTTCCACGAATGCCTTCATGATCTGTATACTTACTCGAACCGCTGTCTGGCTGTGCAGAACGGCCGAAAGCATCGCAACGCCCTGCTCGGTGAAAGCATAGGGAAGATAACGGCGGCCGCCGCGCTTTGCGTTTGCGGTGCCAAATTGGAACCTCACACTTTCCATCTCCACGCC